>USJJ01000037.1 GCA_900554995.1 uncultured Ruminococcus sp.
GCGCCGCGGTTTCGGCGGCGATTTACGTCGGCATGAACGTTTTCGCCACCTGCCCCGTTTTGTGCGATCTCGGCGCAACGCTCGCCGGAAAAAAGCGCGCGGCTGCCGTTTCTTTTGTTTCCGCGGGGCGCAGTATGCTCCCGATTATACGGGACAGAAAGGATACGGTGACTCTTGTTAAGCCGAAAAAAAATATAAAGGCCGGTGACGTTGTTTTCTATCAGCGTGATAACGGAAGATTCATCCTTCACCGTGTTATGTACGTCAATGCGGGCACATATGTTATGCGTGGCGACAACCAGTGGGACAATGAATACAATGTTCGCCGTGATCAGATAATCGGCGTGTTGAAAAGCATTGAGCGTAACGGGAAAGTGCATAATGTGACTGATCAGGATTATCTGATGTATGTCAGATTTTTGCCGCTTATCCGTTTTATCAGAAAGACGTATTACGGATTCAAGAGTCAGGTTTATAAATTTGTAAAATATCTTGTTAAAAGATAAATATAGCAAAATCAGGGAGATATAGTTTTGATAAGTACAGTTAATGTCAGCTTACAGTATGGCGGAAGAGAGCTGTTCAAGGGAGCAGATCTCAAATTTACAGACGGAAATTGCTACGGACTTATAGGCGCTAACGGAGCGGGAAAGTCTACATTTTTAAAGATTCTTTCGGGCGAGATTGAGCCGAATAAGGGTGAGGTTATAATTACCCCGGGCGAGAGAATGTCGGTATTGAGGCAGGATCACTTCGCCTTTGACGAGTACGACGTTATCCGCACGGTGCTTATGGGTAATCCTCACCTGTGCGAGGTAATGGACGAAAAGGAAGCCCTCTATATGAAAGAGGACTTCACAGAGGAGGACGGAATCAAGGTCAGTGAGCTTGAGGAAGAATTTGCCGAGATGGGCGGTTGGAGCGCAGAAAGTGACGCCGAGATTCTTCTCAACGGTCTCGGAGTTACAAACGAATTTCACTATGCCAAGATGGGCGAGCTTGATAATGATATCAAGGTTAAGGTGCTTCTTGCACAGGCACTTTTCGGCAACCCGGATATTCTTCTTATGGATGAGCCGACGAACCACCTCGATGTGGCGGCGATCAGATGGCTTGAGGACTTTCTTATTGATCTCGAAAGCACGGTTATTGTTGTTTCCCATGACAGACACTTCCTTAACAAAGTTTGTACTCATATTGTCGATATCGACTTCGGCAAGATCGAGATGTATGTCGGCAACTATGATTTCTGGTATGATTATACACAGATCGCTCAGCGACAGCTCAGAGAGCAGAACAAAAAGGCAGAGCAAAAGAAAAAAGAACTGCAGGAATTTATCGCAAGGTTCAGTGCAAACGCTTCAAAATCCAAGCAGGCTACAAGCCGTAAAAAGCTTCTCGACGAGCTTAATATTGAGGATATGCCCGTCTCTTCAAGGCGCTTCCCGTTCGTTTCGTTCAAGCCCGACCGTGAGGTCGGCAACGAGCTTCTGACCGTATCCGGAATCAGCAAGACGATCGGTGACAGAAAGGTTCTCGACAACGTTTCGTTCACGATAAAGCCGCGAGAAAAGGTCGCATTTGTCGGCACGGACGGTCTTGCCAAAACAACGCTTTTCAAAATTCTTGTCGGTGAGCTTGAACCTGATGAGGGCACATTCAAATGGGGAGTTACAACATCTCAGTCATATTTCCCATCGGACAACTCTGAGTTCTTTGATGGATGCGAGGATTCTCTTATCGACTGGGTGAGAAGGTATTCCGACCTTGTCTTTGAAAGCGATGTCAGAGGCTGGCTCGGCAGACTGATGTTCTCGGGCGAGGAGGCAACGAAGAAAGCGAAGGTTCTTTCCGGTGGAGAGAGAGTTCGCTGTATGCTTTGCAAGATGATGCTTTCAGGTGCCAACGTTCTGATCTTTGATGAGCCGACGAACCACCTTGACCTTGAGTCTATCGAGTCTCTCAACAAGGGAATTATCAACTTCCCCGAGACGGTTCTTTTTACATCGCACGACCATCAGTTTGTTCAGACGATTGCCGACAGAATTATTGATGTAACAACAGGCAGCTTCTACGACAAGAACATCACATACGATGAATATCTTGACGAGCTTGCCGCAAAAGAAGCGGAATAATTGCGGCGGTAAGACGGGATTTCATATATACAAAATTGAATAAGGAGAGATAGTTTTGAAAAAGTTTTTAGCGGTATTTCTAAGCCTGGTAATCTTCGCAATAATCATCGCTCCTATGAGCGCAATGGCTGAAGATACCTGTAAATGTGACACGGTACCGATAATCTATGTTCGTGGACGTGCGACAATCCTTACCGATAAGGATGACCCGAATAGCCAGTCGCTTCCGTATGTTCCCGACGGATTCGTTGAGAATGCTTTGAAGGAGCTTGTTCCTGTATATACAAAGGGCTATCTGACGAACGATTTTTCGGAATTTAAAGCACTTTTCACAAAGTATATGGCAGAAGCCTACAAGGATTTCGCCCTTGACAATAACGGTGAAATTGCGAACAATTCAGGATATAAAACAGCAGACTATTGGAAAAACAATCCTATATATGATATCCACAAGCCGTCCAATGACGTAAATGACGCTCAGGGCGCAACGAATGAACTCTATAAATACTTCTATCAGTATGACTGCCGTCTCGATCCCTGCGATATTGCGGACGATCTTCACGAGTACATTCAGGCGGTTAAGGAAGTAACGGGTCATTCACGCATTAAGATTCTTGCAAGATGTCTCGGCACAACGATTCTTTCCGCATATCTTGCCGAATACGGTTGGGAGGATATTGATGATGTTGTCCTCTATAATCCGATCTGCTTCGGCACAGAGGTTACGGATTCACTGTTCAACGGCGAGCTTTACTTTGATGCGGATGCGGTTGATTTCTTCGCAAATCAGAATCTTGACGATTCGCTTCCGCTGACCCTGCTCAAGGAGGTTATCACCCTCAGTAATAAGCTCAACGGTCTCGGAATGACAATGGATTATTTCAACAAGACCGCCACAAAGGTTGCAAGATACGTTACTCCCGACGTTATGCGTGTCTGCTACGGAACAACTCCGGGCTACTGGTCGATGGTTTCCGCCGACAGATTTGAAGAGGCGAGAGACTATATCTTTGCAGGCGTTGAGGACGAATATGCGGGACTTATTGCAAAGATCAACCATTACCACGAAACGGTAGGATCAAAGCTCACAACAATATATAAGGAAATGGAAGCCGACGGCGTCAGAATTTCGGTTATTGCAAAGTACGGTTATCAGCTTTATCCGATCGTGTATGATGCGAATCAGCAGAGCGATATGATCGTTACCTGTGAACAGCAGGCACCCGGAACTGTTACCGCACCGATCGGCAGTACGTTCGACGAAGAGTACATTAATAATGCAAAGCTCGACGGAACTGAAAAATATATTTCTCCCGATCTTGCGGTTGATGCATCAAAGACACTTTTTCCCGACACTACGTGGTATATTCAGAATATGAAGCATAACTGCTATCCGATGATTCTTTGTCCGCTGATTTACAGGATCCTCAGATCCGACGGAGAGCAGATGACGGTATTCAGCGACGAAAATTATCCGCAGTATCTTGCCTATGAGGGTAAGGAGAACGACGGTGATACGATTCGTCCGATGACAAAGGAAGATAAGGGCGATCCGATCGAAAGCCCCGGTTTCTTCACTCTTATCAAAAAGCTTATAGTAAATGTATTTAAGATCATTATTGAAACTTTAGGCAAGCTGTTCAAATAATTAACTCCCGCGGAATAGCCGAAATAAAGCTTAACATGGAAAAGGAGAGATGGATTTGAAAAATTTTTTAGCAGTGTTTCTGAGTTTGGTAATCTTCGTTATGGTTATTGCGCCTATAAGTGCAATAGCGAAAGACACCTGTGACTGTGATGAGGTGCCGATAATCTATGTGCGAGGCCGTTCACCGATTTATCTTGATAAGGACGACCCAAACAGCCATGAAATTCCTGTTTTTTCGGAGGAATTCATTAAGAAGGCAGCAAAAGAACTTGTCCCTGTTTACACTAAGGGATATTTGAAAGATGATTTTTCGGAATTCAAGACGCTTCTTACTCAGTATATGGCGGAGCTTTGCAAGGATTATATGCTTGACAAGAACGGCGAGGTTCACAACAATTCCGGACAAAAAGCTTGCGAATACTGGAAAAACGTTCCGTTAACAGATATACATAAAACGTCAAATGACGTTTCCACCGCCAACGGAGCGCATGATGAGCTTTACAAGTATTTTTATCAGTATGACAGCCGTGTTGATCCGTGTGAAACCGCAGATGACCTTCATGAATATATTCAGGCGGTTAAAAAGGTAACAGGGCATTCCCGTGTTAAACTTCTCGGAAGATGCCTTGGCACCATAATTCTCTCCGCATACCTTGCGGAATACGGCTGGGAGGACGTCGACGATGTTGTTCTCTATAATTCAATCTGCTTCGGCACAGAGGTAAACAATTCGCTCTTCAACGGAGAACTTTATTTTGATGCGGACGGAGTTGACTTCTTTGCAACTCAGAATCTCGGCGATTCGCTTCTTTTTACCCTTCTTAAAGAGATAATCACACTCAGCAACAAGTTGAACGGACTTGACATGACAATGGATTATTTCAACAAGACGGGCACAAGAGTTGCAAAATACGTTATTCCCGATGTTATGAGGGGCTGTTACGGGACGTTCCCCGCTTATTGGGCTATGGTTTCCGCCGACAGATTCGAAGAGGCAAGGGACTATATCTTTGCGGGTGTTGAGGACGAATATGCAGGACTTATCCAAAAAATAAATCACTATTACGAAACAGTCGGTTCTAAGCTTACCTCTATGTATAAGCAGATGGAAGCCGACGGAGTGCATGTATCAATCGTTGCTAAGTACGGTTTCCAGCTTTACCCCATTGTTTATAATGCGGATCTTCAGAGTGATATGCTTACCACTTGCAAGCAGCAGGCTCCGGGCACAACGACAGCTCCTATCGGTAAAAAGCTCAGCGATGATTATATTGCACAGGCAAAGGCAAACGGAACAGATAAGTATATTTCTCCCGACCTTTCAATTGACGCTTCAACAGCGCTTTTCCCGGACACGACCTGGTATGTTCAAAACCTCAATCACGACTGTTATCCGTGGGCACTGTACCCGGTGATTTACAGAATTTTGAGGCATGGCGAACAGCCGCTTACGGTGTTCAGCGAGAAAAATCTTCCTCAATATCTTATTTATGAGAAAAATGAAGATAATGTTGAAACAATCAAGCCTATGACCGAGGAGGATAAGGGTGACCCGATTGAAAGCCCGAATTTCTTTACGCTTATTAAAAACATAATAGTTAATATTGTTAAAATTATTATTGAGCAGTTGGGCAAACTGATTAAGAAATAATTGTTTTATCAAAAAAGCGCAGACCGTCAGGCCTGCGCTTTTGCGTGTTCAGTTTTCGCTGATATAAATGAATCTCGGCAGCTCGCGGGAAGTTATTTGATAAATTCCGGCATATTCTCCTTTAAAAAGAACGGTTATTTTGTTTTCTCCGCTTTTCAGCCTGAAAATATCCTTGCCGCTGTCCTTTTCAATTGCCGTCAGATCCGCATCCTTCAGAAGACCTATTTCAACGTCCTCGTTGTCAATTGCAGAAATTTTTACCTCGGATTCGGTGTTGTTGGGATTATAAATATTCAGAACACACTCAATGTAAACATATTCGTCATCGGTATAGAAATCCACAAAATAGCTTTGGTCGCTGTTGTCAAGTATCGGCGTTTTTTCAACCGAACAAGAGGAGAGGGAGAAAAGCAAAACGGTGCATGATATCAGTGAAATAATTTTTTTCATAATCTCATCCTTGTATAACTCATATAATATGTTTACATTTTATTCTACCATACAATAATCATATTGACAAGCGGTGTTGACAAATCAAAAAAACAGTAGTACAATATGAAATTGAAATTCAGTTTCATATTGTGAGGCGTACAAAATGGAAACTTCATATAACACAAAGCAGGGCAACCTGATACTATCTTTTTTGCAGGAACAGCCGGGCAGGCACTTTACCGCCGACGATATCATTGCCGAGCTTGCAAAGACGGGCAATCCGGTCGGCAAGGCGACCGTTTACCGCCATCTTGATAAGCTGGTAAAGCAAGGCACTGTGCGTAAATATATTGCCGAAGAGGGGCAAAGCGCCTGCTTTGAATATATTGATAAAAACGGAGACTGCACATCGCATTATCATCTCAAATGTTCGGAGTGCGGCAGGCTTATTCACGTTGAATGCGGTTACCTCGATGAGGTTTCAGAGCATATTCTTGAACACCACGGCTTTGTGATAAGTCCGGAAAAAACGGTGCTTTACGGAGTGTGCGACAAATGTAGGGAGGCATTGGATGAAAAATAAAATAACGGCGGTTTTTCTGACCGTTCTTATGCTTTTTCTCTGCGGCTGTTCGTATTCCAAACCGCAAAAGAGCGAGAGGCTGAGTGTTGTTTGCTCGATTTTTGCGCCGTATGATTTTGCACGTCAGGTTGCAGGCGACAGGGCAGACGTTAAAATGCTTCTGCCGACGGGCGTGGAAAGTCATTCGTATGAGCCGACACCCAAGGATATTATCGAGCTGGAAAACGCCGACGTCTTTTTCTATGTCAGCGAGCACACGGAAACGTGGGTTACACAGATCATTGATTCAATTTCCGATTCCAAGGTTCAAAAGGTTGAGATCGCCGACAGTCTCGGGATCAACATAAACGGTCACGAACACGAGCATCATTACGGCGACGACCACGATGACCACGACGAGGGAGAGACAGATGAGCATATCTGGACAAATCTCGACACGGCGGCAGATATGGTTAACTGCATAGCAAAGACGATGGGCGGACTTGATCCCGATAATGCGGATTATTACAGTCAAAACGCCGAGGCATATTCCGATCGGATTCTTGCGCTCAGAGACGATATCTCCGAGCTTGTAAAAACATCAAAACGAACCGAAATTGTTTCGGGATCAAGATTTGCAATGAAAAATTTTACCCGCGAGTTCGGAATACAATTCACGGCGGCTTTTGACTCCTGCGTAGATAACACGGAGCCGAGCGCAACCGTAATGGCAGGCATAATAGATAAAATCAAAACGGACAAAATTCCCGTAATTTTCTATGAGGAGTTGACCGAGCCGAAAATTTCAAGGGCGGTCGCAATGGAAACGGGAGCAAAAATGCTGCTGCTTCATTCCTGCCACAATATCTCGTCGGACGAGATGAAAAGGGGAGAGAGCTATCTTTCGCTTATGCGGCAGAATTATCATAACTTAAAGGAGGCGCTGAACTGATGCAGCTTTTGAAATGCGAAAATGTGCATATGAATTATGATTCAACCAAGGCGGTCAACGGCGTCAGCTTTACCGTTGACGAGGGCGATTTTCTCTGCATTGTCGGCGAAAACGGCGCAGGAAAAAGCACGCTCCTCAAGGGAATCCTCGGTTTACAGAAAATCTCCGAGGGTAGAGTCGAATTTAACGGTATCAAAAAGAGTGAAATCGGTTATCTTCCGCAGAAAACGCAGGTGCAGAAGGACTTCCCGGCAGGCGTCAAGGAGGTGGTCCTCAGCGGCAGACTCGGCGGAAAAGGAAAGCTTTTCTATACTGCGGAGGACAGAATGATTGCCGCAGAAAATATGGATATTATGAAAATCAATTCCATAAAGAATAAGTCCTTCAATGAGCTTTCGGGCGGTCAGCAGCAGAGAGTTCTGCTTGCAAGGGCGCTCTGCGCAACGGACAGGCTTCTTCTGCTCGACGAACCGACGACGGGACTTGATCCTTTTGTGACCGAGGATATGTATAGGCTGATAAGCCATCTCAACCGTGAGCACGAAGTGACTGTTATAATGGTCACTCACGACGTCAAAAGCGCCGTCCGATATGCAAATAAAATTCTTTGTATGGAGCACGACGGCGACTTTTTCGGAACAACCGAGGAATATTTAAAGACTCCGGCGGCAAAAAGGGATATTCCGATACCGAAGTGTTTGGTGGATTGTCTGAGAGAAACGAAAGAAAATTCCATATCAGATTATGTGATTGCTGACAGCAAAGGGGAGCCGCTGGCTGCCTCGCAGTTCCAAAGAGTGTGGCAGTATGTCGTTGTCCGCTCCACTAAGCCCCGGAACTATTATAAGTATGTGAATGGGCAGAGCATCAAATACACGGTTACCCCAACGCTGGGCATGACCCAGAAAAATCAACCCAAAATCAGATATACGCTGGACTTTGATGTAACCCCGCATCAGCTGCGGCACACTTACATTACCAATCTTCTCTATGCTGGTGTTGATCCAAAGACCGTCCAATACCTTGCCGGACACGAAAACAGCAAAACAACTATGGACATCTATGCAAAAGTGAAGTACAATAAACCAGAGGAGCTGTTTGGGGTAGTAAATGGTGCGTTTCATCAGGCTATTGCTGAATGAAAAAAGGCCGTTTTTTATGGTCCGCACACCGGATAACTGAGAGGCAGAAAGCCGGAAAAGCCCGGAGTATCAAGGGAAAACAGCTCAAAAACTCGCGCAGTACGGTCTGAAGGCTGCACGTCGTGCTCCCCAGTTCAG
>USJJ01000038.1 GCA_900554995.1 uncultured Ruminococcus sp.
TTGATGCCGAGCGACTTGAAATAGTTCGCCGTCTGAGCGGAGTATTCCATCATATCCTTGAATGTAAATCTGCGCTCGTTCTTGTGCTTGTCAATATGAAGCATCGCCAGCTTATCGGGGAGCTTTCTGCCGAGCCCGTCAACAATATCAAAGGCAAAATTGAACTTATCCTCGTTCTCATACGAAAGCGAAAGAATCTTGCCGTTTTCATCCTCCTTAGGATGAATGAAATTGTGATAAATTCTCTTGCCCGTGCCCGTTCTCTTGGGTGACTCGTCATTGATCGTGTTCTTCGGAGTTACAACCTCGCCTGCCGGATTGAAAACAAGAGCGTAGAAGGTCGTTTCTTCCTTATCAACGGCAATCATACCATGCGGCGTTGAGCTGTCGAAATAGATTGTGTCGCCGGGATGAAGAATTTCTACGTGGTTGCCTACCTGAACCCTCAGAGTACCACTGACAACGATGTCAAGCTCCTGACCGTCGTGGGTTGTGAGGGCAATATCGTCGCTGCCCTCATTCGGGTCACATCTGACGAAAAGAGGTTCACAGATTTTATTTTTAAACGCTGCCGCAAGATTATAGTATTCCATTCCGTGGGCGTGGTCGATTTCAAGACCCTCGCCGCTCCTTGTGACCGTATATGAAGCAAGAACCGGGCTTTTACCCTCGATAATATCGTTGACATCAACATTGAAAGCGATTGCGCATCTGTATAAGAATGCGAAGGTTAGATCCTTTTCGCCGCGCTCGCAAGAGATGTACTCTTCGATCGTTGTGTCGGTCTTTTCCGCCATTTCGGCAGGAGTAAATCCCACGATCTCACGCAGCTCCTTGATACGCTGAGCCATTTCGTTGATCTTGAAATTCAAGCCTGTCATTTCTTTCATTTGTGACCATTCCTTTCGTTATTTTATAGATTTTCAGACAATAAAAGTATGTTTATATTGATTAAAACTTTGGGCTGTATAACAGGAAAAGAAACCTAAAATCGGTTTGCGAGAAAATTGTTCACAGTGGATTTTGCAGTTTGGGAGCTGTACATAGGTACTGCATGCGCTGTTGCAATTTTTTCCGATTACATCTTGACGAGAGATTTTTTCGTTAGACAGTTCAAAAGTCTCGAAGGCTATATTCTTATATGCCGAGGGAGCTTTGGGCTGTATAACGGAAAAAGATACGTCAAGAAAAAGAAAAACCCGTCTCGAGGCTTCTTTGCCTTGAGACGAGTTGTAATTATTGATTTACTACCCGCGGTACCACTCAAATTGCGTTCGCAGAACGCCACTTCAGACTCCAACAAGTCCTATGCTTTTACGCAGCCTTACGGGAGGGGTCTACTTGATAATCTTTCTTCCCTCCGGCTCAGAAGCTACAAACCGAAAACTTACCTGTCGGCTCTCACCTGCCGCCGACTCTCTGAAAGGCTGCCCGTTTAAGGTCCTCTTCGTCATTGCCTTTGAATATTTTATTTGTACGAATTTTAACACGACTTTGCGGTCTTGTCAACCCTTTAAGATAATTTTTTCAAAAAAATCAGTCACCGTTGCGCTGTGCAATCTTTTTGAGATTCTCCCAGCTTATGCGTGCCGAGTCAAAAACGTCAAGCGGAGTCGAATCCTGTTCTATAATTATATATTCGATTCCCGTGTCACGGCAGGCTCTGTAGCACTCGTCAAGGTCAAGATTTCCCGTGCCGATCTCGGCAAAATCACGCACATAATTTCCTTCGCCATCCTTAATAATGCGATAATCCTTGAAGTGACACACGCTGATACGCTTGCCGAGCTTTCTGATATATGATGCCGGGTCAACACCGCCGGTCTGCGCCCAATGCGTATCGAAAATGAAGCTTATCAGCTCGGGGTCAAGCTCCGTGAGCATCTGATATCCCGTTTTACCGTTGGGATATCTCATAAATTCAAACTGATGGTTATGATAAGCAAATTTCATACCTGCCGCCCTGAGCTTCTCGACGGCAGGTGTAAGCTCCTCAACGAACTCCTTGACGCCGTCCTCGCCACGGTACTTTTCTTCGATCCAGCCGATTCCGACATTCTTGCAGCCGAGAGCCTTATGCTCCTCGATAACCGCATCGGTATCGTTAACGATTCTGTCGAACGAAAGGTGGGTTAAGCAAACCTCCATGCCGTGCTTTTTGCAAAGCTTCGCAACGTCATAGTTGTTGAGGTAGCCTATGCCCGATACCTGAACGGTATCAACGCCCATCTCCTCGAGCTTTGCAAGCACATTGTCAAGATCCTCAAGAGAGTCTATTACCGAGTGAAAATTATAAAGAGTAAATCCGAGCTTCATAATCATTCTCCAATCACAAATTTATTGTCGCCGTAAATAACTGTAATCTTTATCTTTTTGTCTGATTTAACTGTTATATTCGGTTTCTTGTTTGCATCGCTTCTTGCTTCGCAAATGAGGTCAGCGTATGCGTCTCTGCCGACGGGAATATGCTTTATTCCGTGGCGCTCAAGATTGTTTACATACCATATTATTTCATTTTTCTCGGCATGAACCTGAATTCCGAGAACATATTCAATAAGAACGGTTATCGGAATAATTCCTGCCCAACCGACGAAATCGCCCTTCGCCGGGTTGCCGGGGTTAGCCGACTCGGGGGCATAGTTTTCAAAGAATGTGCCCGTTTTGCGGTAAACCTCCATCATGTTTTCGTAGTGGTTGAGGGCGATTTCATGAGCGAGCTTTTCCCTGCCGCACTCGGAAAGACCCCTTATTACCATATAGTTTGTCGGTGCCCAAACGCCGCCGTTCCAGTATGCGCCGTCGTCCGAATAATCGGGGTGATCTGCCGAAAGAGCGGGCACACGGTGCGGACGCTTGAATTCCTTTTCATTTTCAAGATGAGCTATAAAATCGGCTTTTCTCTCCTCGGGAACACCGTCGGCGAGCAAGCCCCAGTAGCTTGCAATACTCTTGACCTTGAGCAACTCACCGTTGCCTCTGCGGTCAAAATAGTATTTATCTTCCTCCGACCACATCTTTTCGTTGATGAATCTCGTCAGGTATTCAACCTCTTTTTTCAGCTCGTCAACGCCGTCTGTTATGTCAAGCTCCCTTGCCATTTTCAGAAGCTCCTTGCAGCTTAGAAGAGCCTGGAAGTTTGCGTCGATCCAGGACATAAAGCCGTGATGGAAGGTTTCAACCTGCCAATCCTCAACTCCGGGAACGGCTTCAAGGTCGGTTCTCGGCTGATTGTCCATTCCGCAGCCCCAACCGCTCGACCAATAAGAACCGTCCTGCCAGCGATGATAATTGCGCATCCATCTGTGATAGCAGAGAAGCGGATAATAAACATCGGCAAGGCGCTTTTTGTCGCCGTAGTTCTGATAATACTGCCACTCGCACCACGCAAGAATTTCCGGACCTGTACTTACGGGGTCAAGGCGGTGAAATTTCGAATAACCGTTTGTTTCATGGTACTGTCGGCCGATGAATCCGTCCGGCTCCTGCTTGCAATAGAAATCATCGAGCGTACCTTGGAATTTGAACACACTGTCGCCGTATTTGCCGAACATCAGCATGAAGCAACTGTCCCAAAGAAAGATGTCGCCGTTAAATGCGGCGTCAATGTACGGGGAAACAAAGCCGTTCTCCTCGGTCGGCTTGCCGAGATTCGAGAATGCGATTTTCCACGCCTTGTAGTAGGCTTCGATTGAATCGGCGTGACCGTCCCAGACAGGCTCGGGGAGCTTCTCCTTGTTGCTCTCAAAGTCAGGCAAATCATCCATGTTCGGCTTGCGGCCGATAAAGAAATTGTGCTTTTCAACGTCATCAAGATTCAAGAAATAATCTTTATATTCCGGCATAGTATCATCCTTTTGTTTTGTTGACGACTGTTTTATTCCTCAACCATTCCCTGCAGTTCGTCCCAGAGGGAATATTTGTCAAGCAATTCATCGTTCTTTAAATTGAGCAGGTCTGTTAATTCGAGCAACTTTTCATAGTCGGTCTGAATTTCTTCCGTATTCAGCTTTTCCTGAATATTCTCAATTTCTTTTTCAAGCGACGCAATGTCATTTTCTGTTCTCGTCAACTGAGTCTTAAGTTTCCGCTGCTGTGACGCCTGCTCCTTTTTCAGCTTGTAGTCGTTAACTTTTTCGGCTTTTTTCGCCGTGTCCGTATTTACTGCGGCAGGCTGACGCGCAGCTTTCTTTTCAATATAGTAATCGTAATTGCCGAGGTATTCCGTAAACCCATTCTCATTAAGCTCGAGGATTCGTGAGCTGAGCTTGTTTATAAAATATCGGTCATGGGAAACTATCAGCATCGTGCCGTCATAGTCAAGCAGGGTGTTTTCAAGCTCCTCACGGGAGAATGCATCAAGGTGGTTCGTCGGCTCGTCCAAAAGCAGAAGATTGTAACCGCCGAGCATAAGATTTAGAAGTGCGATCCTTGCTCTCTCTCCGCCGCTCAGCTCGGAAATCTTTTTGAAAACATCGTCCCCTTTGAAAAGGAACGCCGCCAATGCACTGCGAACCTGAGTCTGCGTCATTTTCGGATAATGTGACCAAATCTCCTCAATCGCTGTTTTATTGAGATCAAGTCCTGCCTGAACCTGGTCAAAATAGCCCTTGAAAAGATTTTCGCCGAATATGAATGTGCCCTCGTCCGGAGAATACTGACCCATCAGCGTTTTGAGAAATGTTGTCTTGCCGCAGCCGTTGTCACCGAGAATGAACACTCTTTCGCCCCTCGTTATGTGCAGCGAAGCGTTGCGGAATACTGTCTTATTGCCGAACCTTTTAGCCAGCCCGTCGGCGATAATAACGTCGTTGCCGCTGACGCATTTCGGCTCAAAGCGAAATCGGATTCGCTCAACCTTGCTGTCGGGAACAACAAGCTGTTCTCTGATTCTCTCAATCTGTTTTAGCTTGCTCTCGGCAGTCTTGATGTTCTTCTCCCTGTTCCATTGCCTTTGCTGAGCCACAACGCCTTCGAGCCGCTGTATCTCTTTCATATCCGTTTCGTATTTATCCTCAATCGCCTTTTGCTCGGCCTTCTTTTTGACCAGGAATTCGGAATAATTTCCCCTGAAGCATCGCACCTTGCGATTTTCAAGCTCCACGGTTTTGTCCGTTATTTTATCAAGAAAATAACGGTCATGCGATATTACAAGTATTGCGCCGTTGTAATTTTTCAGGAAGTTTTCGAGCCACTCAACCGATTTGATGTCAAGGTGGTTAGTCGGCTCGTCAAGAAGCAGAAGATTGCTCTTTGAAAGCAGGAGCTTCGCCAGCGCAACCTTGGAACGCTGACCGCCCGATAGCTTGTCCGTGGTCAGCTTGAAATCGTCCTCTGTGAATCCGAGACCGAGGAGCGCACTTCTTGTGCGGCTTCTGAATGTCAGACCGCCCTCGTTATTGAATTTAGTCGTCAGCTCGTCCTGAAGCTGTAAGTCTTTCTCCATGTCGCCGAGGTTATGCTCAAGGCGGTAATTGACCTGATTTATCTCAATTTCAAGGTTCATCAGGTCGTCAAAAACGCTGATAAGCTCATCGTAAAGGGTCATTCCCTTCTTTGAACAGGTGTGCTGCTCCATATAGCCGAGCCCTGCGTCCCTACCGATAACGACCGCACCCTCCGTCGGCTCCAGTTCGCCTCTGATGAGTTTCAATATCGTGGTTTTGCCCACACCGTTAGAGCCGATAAAGCCAACCTTTTCTTTATCGTCTATTTCAAAATTAACATTTCTGAAAAGCTCCCGTTCTCCGAACGAAAACGCAAGATTTTGAAAACTTAATACTGTCATAATTCTCTCCGAAATTTGATAATGACATTTTACAACATCAAAGAAAATAAAACAAGAGTTTAGAAGAAAAAAGCGAGTAACGGTATTTCATTTCTTGTCAAAAGCACCACACACAAAACGACAGTCCAAGTCGGACTGTCGTTTTGCTTTTATTTTATATAAGTCTGAAGGTCTTAACCTCGTGCGGTTTCATGGTGAATTCGAATTCGCCGTTGATACACGTTATTTCGTGCTCATCACATTCCATAAGGTTACATTCAACGACACTTGAATAGTCAAGGTCAAACCACGCTTTCGCCTTGCAGTGGCGTGTCTCGGATTCATACATTCTTATGATTATGCCGTTGCCGTCCTGAGCGGGCTTGACTGCATCGAGAATAACGCTGTCACCGTCGATTTTTGCAAACGTATGACCGATATCACTGCCGCCGTTTGCCTTGATAAACTCGCCGTCAAGTCTGATATTTTCCTCAAAGCCGAGCCTTACAGTATCGGCGTCACGCCACGTTCCGGCGTGCGGATAGAACGAATATCTGAACGAGTGCATTCCGATATCTCCGACAGGATCGGGGAGAATCGGTCCTCTGAGAAGCGTTATTTTCATCACGTTGTCATGCACGTTGTAGCCGTACTTGCAGTCATTGATGATGCTTGCGCCGTAGCCGCCCTCGGAAAGATCTGCCCACTTGTGAGCACAGAACTCAAACTTTGCCTGATCATAGCTTGTGTTGTAATGGGTCGGATATTCCGCCGCACCGTGAGCAATCTCACAGCTTGCGCTGCGGCTTCTGATGTCAACGGGGAACTCTGCCTTTAGCACCTTTTCACGCTCGTGCCAATCAACTGTCGTGTCAAAATCAACCGTCGGTTTATCCTTTTCAAGAATGATTGTTGACTCATGGAACTTTCTGACAACACGGATAACACCCCTGAGCGGTGATGTCTCAACAACCTCAATACTCTCGGCTTTGTCAAGCGGCCAGAACTTCATCTGATAGTCAAACTCCATGTTCCATGCGCTCTCGTGGACAGGCTTGTCGTGAGAAATTGTGAGCAGGTTGCCCTTGCCTGTGAGAATCTGTCTGCCTGTCTGCTTGTCGATTATCTCGTCGAGCAGTCCGTTATCGTCAAGAGTAATCTTGAGATATTTATTTTCAAGTGAATTTTTCGTTGCCTTGACTGTATCAAACTCCGCCGTTTCGTCGCAGAGAGTGAAAACTCCGTAGCCGAATGCAGGAACGGGATCGGCGTAAAACTCGATATAATGCTTGCCGTCCTTGTCGTAAACCCTGCTCGCAAGAACCTTGCCGTCGGAATTTTTGATGCCCTTTGCCGCATACGGAATCTCTGCCTTGACAATTCCCTTTGTCTGCCAGGTGAGCATATTCCAAACAAGGACCGAATCGTCCTTTACGCTCACATTGTTGAGAATCTTATTCTTGCCGTCACGAATAAGTTTGCCTCCAAGCTCACGAAGCTCGGCATATTCTTCTCTCGTGTTCTCCATTGCCTCATGAATCGAGGTGCCGGGGAGAATATCGTGGAACTGATTGATGAGCAGAATTTTCCATGCTTTTTCCATATCCTCGGCAGGATAATCTCCGCCGAAAACGTTGAAAATTTCTGCATTTCTCATCATAAATTCGCCACGGCGGTTGTTTTTCTTTATAAAAGCCTGACTGGTGAATGTACCTCGGTGATTTTCGTAGTAAAGCTCGCCGTCGTAAACAGGGAGCTTGTCAAAATCGCCGTCTATAGCGTGGAAGAACTCCGAAACCTTACCGTTTCTTGTCTTAGGCATACCGGGGAGCTTTTCAAGTCGCTTGCCTCGCTCAACCTGATTGAAGGTGCATCCGCCGCCGCCGTCGCCGTAGCCGAACATACCGCAGGATACGTCAACAATGCTGTTCTGACGGTTGTTTTTGCGAAGTGTGGTTATGTATTCTGCATCGTATTCGCTCTGGTACGGCTTTTTGCAAAGATAAGCGAGGATTTCGTCTCCACTGTGCGCTCTCCAGCGGAAAACGCTGTAAGGAAACTCGTTTGTGTCATTATAGAAAAGCTTTGAGGTCATGAAATACTTCATTCCCGAACGCTTGATTATCTGCGGCAGTGCCCATGTGAAGCCGAAGCAGTCGGGCAGCCAGTAAATATCGGACGAGACACCGAATTCTTTCATAAAAAATTCTCTGCCGTAAAGGAGCTGACGAATGAGAGCCTCGCCGCTTGCGATATTTGTATCAGCCTCAACCCAAGCGTTGCCGACGATTTCCCACTGACCGTTCTTGACCTTTTCTTTGATGCGCTCGAAAATGTCCGGATAGTGCTTCTTCATGAAGTCATAGAGAACCGCCTGACTCTGAGTGAACTTGAAGTCGGGATAGTTGTCCATAAGTGCAAGATTGTTAGAGAAGGTTCTTGCCGTTTTTCTCGTAATCTCTTTGACTGTCCAAAGCCATGCAACGTCAAGGTGGCTGTGACCTGCCATGATAATTTCACCGGGTGAGGAGTAATTGATTTTTTCAATCTCGCCCCAAAGAATATTTACGGCTTTCGGTACGGAAGCGATAAACGCCTCGCCGCCGAGGTCAAAGTCAAGCTGATGAACCGAATCGTCCATAGCGTTGAAAAGGCGGGATTTAACGTATTCGTCCTCGCAGTGCTCGTATGCGTCCCAGGCGGTCGAGATATCAAACCAATAGCTCTCCGTCAGCCTGTCAACAGCGATAAGCTCCGCTTTGTTGAGCGTGTATTCCATATATTTTGCGCCTGCGATCGCACGGTCGCAGAAGCCTGCACAGTTGACCGCACCCTCAACCTGAATGTTGAGCTTTTCGCCGGCTTTAACGCCGTCTT
>USJJ01000039.1 GCA_900554995.1 uncultured Ruminococcus sp.
AAGCGCAATCCTCTGCACCTCTGACGATGACACGGCGCATCAGGTTGACCTTGCGGCGAAAAACTCTCCGACGCTCAAAACGAAGATTATCGTTGGCGAGCCGAGAGAGGGCTGGCATGACTTCAACGACGAGGTTAAGCTTTTCAGCAAAGAGTTTGAGCGTACAGAGGACAGCGCCTGCGGTAACGACAAGATGCTTATGTTCTTCACCTCGGGCACAACAGGATATCCGAAAATCGCAACTCATAGCTTTAAATATCCGCTCGGCCATTTCGTAACGGCGAACTACTGGCATTGTGTAAATCCCAACGGACTTCATCTGACAATTTCCGACACAGGCTGGGCAAAGGCGCTTTGGGGCAAGCTCTACGGTCAGTGGCTCTGCGAGGCAGGCATATTCGTTTATGATTTTGACCGTTTCCACGCTTCCGACATTCTTCCGATGTTCAAGAAGTACAACATCACAACATTCTGCGCACCGCCGACGATGTACAGAATGATGATTAAGGAAGATCTCACCAAGTACGACCTCAGCTCAATCGAGCACGCAACGATCGCCGGAGAGGCTCTCAATCCGGAGGTATTCCGTCAGCTCAACAAGCTTACGGGTCTCAAGGTTATGGAGGGCTTCGGACAGAGCGAGACAACTCTCGTTGTCGGCAATCTTTTCGGATCGGATCATAAGCTCGGCTCAATGGGCAAGCCTGTTCCGACCTTTGACGTTGATATCGTTGATCCCGACGGCAAGAGCGTCGGCGTAGGTCAGGAGGGCGAAATTGTTATCAAGGCGGAGCGTGACAAGGTTCCGTGCGGACTCTTTGTCGGCTACTACGGCGATGAAGAAAAAACCTCCGAATGCTGGCACGACGGACTTTACCACACGGGCGACGTTGCATGGCGGGATGAGGACGGTTTCTACTGGTATGTCGGACGTATCGACGATGTTATCAAATCGTCGGGCTACCGTATCGGACCGTTCGAGATTGAGAACGTTATTATGGAGCTCCCGTATGTTCTTGAGTGCGGAGTTTCCGCCGCACCGGACGAGGTAAGAGGTCAGGTAGTTAAGGCTTCGATCGTCCTCACAAAGGGAACCGAGCCGACAGAGGAACTCAAGAAAGAGATCCAGACATATGTTAAGGAGCACACCGCACCATATAAATATCCGAGAATCGTTGTGTTCAAGGACGAGCTTCCGAAAACAACGAGCGGAAAAATTATCAGAAACAAGCTGTAAAAATAACGGCGCAATGCAAAAAAATTATCAGCCTCCTGCTTTGGGAGGCTGATAATTTTTTATGAAGTTTAGGATTACCAAACGATGTTTGTAAACGTCTCTGTGCTGACTACGTCCTTGACCGATACGTCGCCGAAAATGGAGATCTTTGCCTGAATGTCGGCGGTTGCGGAAAATTCCGCACTGACGAGCTTTCCTGTTGTCGAATCAACCTTGGCGTAGACATAACCGTCGTGATAGTTCATATTGATTGACTTGATTCCGGGAACCATATTGCCTGCCTCGGCGGCATCAATAACCGACATAACTCTGCCGTAACTGCTTGCTTCTCCCTTGGCGGGGTTCTGCTCTCTGCCGAGAGTCAGTCTGATTTCATAATACTTGCCGTTCTTTTTGAGAGTTGCGGAGGCAACGTCCTGTTCTCTGAGCTTGCTTGACCAGTCATAGCCTGCCGCCGGGAAATCATCCTTGATGTCGGCACTGCCCTTTTTCATGGTTGTGCTCTTGTTTGCTGCAACGAGTTTTATGAGGCTGGGAGAAATGCCGTCTGTGCTTCCCTTTACCTCTCGAACCATCTTCTTGTTGTAGCCGACCTTAGCCGCCTTTGCTTTGTTGAGAGCCGTGTTGCAGTAGCTGATGATCTCAGCCTTTGACATAGCCGAATTAGCTGTTTTCTTTGTTGTGCTCTTAGAGCTTGATCCTGTTGAGCTGTTCTGAGAGGAGCCTGTGTCGGCGCTCGGTGCCTGATTGTCTCCGCCCTGAGACGCCTCGGTCTGCTCGGTTCCGTTTGCGTCGGTTACGACTTCGGAGCCTGTACCGCCGTCGATAATGCCGTCTGACGGAACACCGTCATCCTGCGAAGCATCACCGGTCTGAACGGACGCCGGAACAGCGGTATCCTTTATCATCGTTGCAATTTTGTTTGTGGAAATAATCGCAGACACGCAAATACTCGCAACACAAAGCAGCGCTGCCGCAGATTTAATAAGCTGCTTTCCTGTTTCATTGGTCATAACATTACCCTCCAATAATATTTAATCAGTGGTTACTCGGTATGTTTATAATATAATTTATTTGCGGTTTTGTCAATCCTTTGCCCTCAAAGAGAGTTTATCATCGAAAGCAGATCTACCCAGAATATTCTGCCGTTGAAGTTATCCCTCTGTGCGCCCTGGAGCGTTGTGTGATCGCCCTTGACGATCTCCATAACATTCCAAATTCCGGGCTTGACATTTGAGCTGTCATAGCTGACCGACGGTGCACCGATCGGGGCAAGAGCGGAGTAGGTGTTGACAAGACCGTCGTTCGGCAGCCATTTTTCGTCAACGACATAGCCTGCCGGAGTTGTGCCCGTAAATGAACAGAGAATTTTTGAGGTCTCCGTATACTGTGAGGCGATCAGCTTGCTGTCCGGATGATAAGCTCCGTTTTTGTCCTTGTATGTTCCGTCGCAGGCGTAGGAGAAATAATAAATACTGTCAATCGTTGAGATTTTTTCGTTGAGCGCCATAGCGTTGTCTATCATCATATCGTAAAGCGCATTGTCGGCAAATTTCGGGATAACTGATGCGGCTGAGTTGAAGCCGTTGACTATTGATGTCACGGCATTGTGATCAACGCAGTATGCCGTTGTTCCGTTATGCGGAGCGGAGAGAGTAACAATGCAGTAGATCCAGTCCGCCTTGCCGCCCGTAAAAAGAGGCGATATGCCAGACGTACCTTTTTCGGACTCGTCACCGTTTGCCATCAGCTCGGCAAGCAGTCTGACCGTTGCTCCGCCGAAAGAATGACCGAAGAGATTAACCTTTTTCTCTGCGCTCCAATCGCCGATAAGGCGGCAGTCGGAATAGTCCTTGCCGAATCGTTCGTGACCGCATTTTTTACTGTGATTTTCGCCGTAATCAGTGACTGTGCCCATAAGCTGAGCGTAAAGCTCGCACGCTCTGTCCCAGGCGCTTCCTCTCGGGGCTACGCTTGCGGCGTGGCAGTCAAAGCCACGGGCATTGAGATATTTCATAAGGTCGCCGTTCCTGACTCCCCAGTAAGGAAAGACCTTGTATGTATCATCATATTCGCCCCATCCCGAAAAGCCGTGGACAAAGACGTTCGAGTATTCGGTCTTAAAGCTGTCTCTGTCAACCTCGGCGTGAGGAATATTGAGCATAGGAAAAATGAACATAATAATTGCAGTAACTATTGAGATAAATTTTGTCATATAAGACTTCCTTTCAAAAAATACTTGCGTTTATTATAAGAATATATTATCATTTAATTGAAAATTTGTCAATTTTCATTTGACGAAAAATGTCGTGAAAGGGCGGTTGTTATGAATTACAGAAAAGACGGTAATACAATAAGTGTGAGACTGAATGTCGGCGAAGATATCATTGCTTCATTACTTGAACTCTGCAAAAAGGAGAATATCGGTTTTGCCGAGGTTAACGGTATCGGTGCGGTCAGCAGAGCAACTGTCGGATTTTATAATCTTGCGCAGGGAAAATATATGCCGAAAACCTTTGACGAGCCGATGGAGATTGTATCGCTCCTCGGCAATATGACGAGGAAGGACGGCAAGCCGTATCTTCATCTGCACGCATCGTTTTCGGGCGAGGACTGCAATGTCGTCGGCGGACATCTTACCGAAGCAATAATCGGAGTTACGGCGGAAAGATTTGTCAATATTATCGAAAAAGAGATGGAGCGCCGTGTCGATCCTGTTACGGGAATAAATATTTTCAATATTTGAGCAATTTAGACAGTTTTTCAATTGTTTCTTGACAAAAATTCGAAAATATTTTATTATTAAATAAAATAGAAGAGAGCGTGGTGTATTTATGTTTAAGCCTTTAGTCGCAGTTTGGGTTGCCCTTGTTATGGCGTTCGTCAGCTTTGTGCCGGGGTTTGTTGTGCCCGAGGATAAGTCGACGGCAAACGATAAAAGTTATCCTTACATCTTCGTCCACGGATTTCTCGGCTGGGGAGAAGAGGAAGGAATAAACCAGGACTTTTCATATTGGGGAGCAACTTCATGTTACCTGATGCAGAAGCTCAGGGAAAACGGGGTTGAGTGCCGTGATGCGTCCGTTGGTCCGTTCTCAAGCAATTGGGACAGAGCATGTGAGCTTTACGCCCAGCTCACCGGAACAAAGGTGGACTACGGCAAGGCTCATTCGGAAAAGCACAACCATCTTCGTTACGGCAGAACATATACCGAGCCGATTGTAGATAACTGGGGGGAAAGGGACGAAAACGGATTAGTTAACAAGGTAAACCTTATCGGTCATTCTTTCGGCGGAAATACGATTCGACTTTTGCAGGGGCTTCTTTCAAAGGGCGATTCTGCGGAAGTTGCCGCAACCGATCCCGATGACATTTCTCCGCTATTCACCGGAGGTAAGCCGAATTATGTGAATTCCGTCACGACAATCTGCACTCCGAATAACGGAACGACACTTGCGTATATTGCGGACGATCTCAATCTTATTGAAATCGGGGAGCTGGCATTATTCCTTTACGCTGCGGTCTTAGGACGGTCACCGCTTAACGGATATGTGGATTTCCACCTTGAGCAGTTCGGGCTGACTTTTGTTCCCGGAGAGAAAACAACAGTTGCACACGTCCATAAGGCTATCAGTACGATGATGAAGCAGAAATATGATAACGTTGCTTTTGACCTTTCTTGTGAGGGAGCAAAGGCTCTCAACGACAGGGTAGCTCTTGACGACAACGTTTACTATTATTCCTATGCTTTCAGAACAACGGCGGACAGCCCTGTTACGGGCAAGCTCCAGATTGCTTTGCCGAGCACGCTGTTTATACTCCGTCCGTTCTCGGAAATGATGGGAGTTTATACATCAAATCCGAACGCACCGTATCCGATTGATGAATCGTGGGTTGAAAACGACGGACTTGTCAATGTCGTTGCCGCAAAATATCCGTTCGGCGATCCGCATAAGGATTATGATTCCGATGATATCCCGACAGGCGTCTGGAATGTTATGCCGCTGAGCACGGGTGACCACGGCAATGCAATCGGAATCGGAGTCGATGAGGATTCGTTACTTAATTTCTATATGGGTATGATAAAAATGATTGAAAATCAGCCTATAACCGATTGATAAAAATTTAAAAAAACAGAATAAACGGGCATCTCCGAGGCAAATTAAACTCGGAGGTGCTTTTTCTTGAAGCGGTGTATTCGTGTTATAAGTATTATCTGTTTTTTCGCTGCGGGCGTCATTATGATGCTTGTCATTGTCGGCTATGTTCGCATACCCGATGAAATGACAATCAGCGAATACGATGAAATGAACGTCGGGAAAACATACGTGTGTCAGGCTCTCGTGAATTACAGCCCTGACGACGTTTCTCCCGTCGAGACCGAATATTCAACCTCCGTCAAGCTCTTTAACGTTTTTCCCATAAAATCGGCAAAGGTAAAAGTCTCACGCCGAAAGTACGTTGTCCCCGGTGGAGACGCTTTCGGAATACGCCTGTATACGAAAGGCGTGATGATTATCCGCATTGACGCAGTAACGACTGCGGCGGGTAATGTAAGTCCCGGCAAGGCCGCCGGACTGAAAGAAGGGGATATGATAATCTCTGTCGACGGGGTCGAGATTTACCGTAACCGTGAGCTTTCGGCAATGTTTGCGTCGAGCGGCGGAAAAAAGCTGAAGCTCAGAATCGAGCGTGATTCAAAAAGCAGGGAGATCGAGTTCACTCCCGCACTTTGCTCGGAGGATGCGACCTATAAGGGCGGTCTCTGGATAAGAGACAGTACGGCAGGGATAGGAACAATAACCTGGCATGACAGGACAAACGGAATTTTTGCAGGTCTCGGTCATGCGGTTTGCGACGCCGATACGGGAGAAATAATGCCACTTTCGGGCGGAGATGCGGTCGAAGCCAAGATAAAGGGCTGTTATAAGGGCACAAGTGGCAGCGCCGGAGAACTGTGCGGTGTGTTTTCCTCGGGAACGATCGGCAGTCTCTATATCAACGGTGAAACGGGTGTTTACGGGATAATGGACAGCTTTGATGAGAACGATAAGGTTGTTCCTGTTGCGCTCAGGCAGGAGGTAAAGACCGGCGCTGCCCAAATTATATGCACAATCGACGACACAGGCTCGGCATATTACGACATCGAAATCGAGAAAATTTTCGACGGCAAGGATAACCGGCGCAACCTCGTTCTAAGAGTGACAGATCCTAAGCTGCTTGAGAAAACGGGCGGAATCGTTCAGGGAATGAGCGGCAGCCCGATAATTCAGAACGGAATGCTTGTCGGTGCGGTAACTCACGTATTTGTCGACGATCCGACCGAGGGCTACGGAATCTTTGCGCAGAATATGACCGAAACCGCCGAGGGAGTGGAGGACTATCTCAAAGCCTCATAAAGTGATGTCAATTTAAACAAATTATTCAAATTAAATTAAAAATAATTTCCTTTTTGTTCCGTTGACTTTGATACTGCTCTATGTTAGAATAAAAGCACATAAGAAAGGTTCTTTGTGACTGACGGAATTGTGGGTCACCACAGGGGAGCAAGGAACAATACAAGCCGACCGTCTGGGCACACTTATACCTTTGGTCTGTATAAGTGCGCCCTTATTTTTTACGGAGGGATATTTATGAAAAAAATCGCCGTTATTATGGGAAGCGACAGCGATCTTCCCGTAGTTAAAAAAGCAGTTAATGTTCTCGAGGAATTCAATGCGCCCTATGAGGTACATATTTTCTCAGCTCACCGAACTCCCGATGAGGCTGCCGAGTTCAGCCGCACCGCACGTGAGAACGGCTTCGGAGCGATAATTGCCGCCGCAGGTATGGCGGCTCATCTTGCAGGGGCTATTGCTGCAAACACCACACTTCCCGTTGTCGGTATTCCGATTTCTTCGGGCGGATTGGGCGGTATTGACGCACTTTTATCAACGGTTCAGATGCCAACGGGTATTCCTGTTGCTACCGTAGCCGTAAACGGTGCTGCCAATGCCGCTTTTTTGTGTCTTCAGATGCTTGCAATCTCGGATCCCGAGCTTGCCGATAAGATTCTCGAAAGGCGCAAAAGCGACAGCAAAGCGGTTCTTGAAAAAGATAAGTCCGTTATGGACAAGCTCAAAAATTCTTGACGGATCTTTTTCCGTGATGCAAATTCTATTCCTCTCGGCATATAAGAATATTGCCGTCGAGAAATAAAATCCGCCTAACGAAAAAATCTCTCGTCAACTTATAGGTTTCTTTTTACGTGATGCAGTCCAAACCCTCTCGGCATATAAGGATATAGCTTTCAAGGGCTTTAAACTGCCTAACGAAAAAATCTCTCGTCAATATGCAGGCACGGATCTTTTTCCGTGATGCAAGTTTAATTTTGAAAAAACGAAAACAAAACAATAACAATAAATCGAAAGGAATGGTCAATTATGAAAAAATGTGAACAGCTTTATGAGGGCAAGGCAAAGAAAGTCTTTGCAACGGAGGATCCCGAGTATGTAATCGTTTCCTACAAGGATGATGCAACGGCATTCGACGGGCTCAAAAAAGGTACAATCGCGGGCAAGGGCGTTGTAAACAACAAGATGTCAAACTACCTTATGCAGATTCTTGAAAAGCACGGCGTTCCGACTCACTATGTCGAGGAGCTTTCAGACCGTGAGACGGTAGTTCACAAGGTTTCGATCGTTCCGCTTGAGGTAATCATCAGAAATATCTCGGCAGGCTCTTTTGCAAAGCGCTACGGCGTTGAAGAGGGTATTGTTTTTGCCGAACCGACAATCGAATTTTCCTACAAAAACGACGATCTTCACGATCCTCTTCTCAACTCGTATCATGCACTTGCTCTCGGTCTTGCTACCAAGGAGGAGATTGAGAACATTAAGTCGATGGCGTTCAAGGTCAATTCCGTTCTCAAGGAATATTTCAAGAGCCTCAACGTAACTTTGGTTGATTTCAAGCTTGAGTTTGGCAAGCTCTCCGACGGAACAATCGTTCTTGCCGATGAGATTTCTCCCGACACCTGCCGCTTCTGGGACAGCGAGACAAATGAAAAGCTCGACAAGGATCGTTTCCGCCGTGACCTCGGCAATGTGGAGGGCGCATATCAGGAGATCCTGCGCCGTATGCTCGGCGCGTAACGGGGCATGGGCCTATGTTTTCAAAGATTCATGAGGAATGCGGTGTTTTCGGCATTTACACTGGAGGCGGGACGGATGTTGCCGGGCTGACTTACAGCGCCCTGTTCGCGCTTCAGCACCGGGGACAGGAAAGCTGCGGCATTGCCGTCAACGATGACGGCGTGATCACCGGCCACCGGGATCTTGGCCTTGTAA
>USJJ01000040.1 GCA_900554995.1 uncultured Ruminococcus sp.
GATCGCAAGGTTTGCACCTCTGAATGAACCGAAATCATCGGCATTGATTATCATATATTTTGACAATTATTTCACTTCCTCTTTAGCCTTGTTTCTCTCGGCTATTTCGGCAACCATTTTCTGCTGTTTCTTCTCGGTTATATTATAGAAGAGCATCGGAATAATTGTTCCTGCCATACTGATTGCGCCGGTGAGAATAAGAACATTCCAAAGAAGCTGTTTTCCCTCGGGAGTGATAGCCGGAGTAGCCTCGGGGTTGATTCCTGCCCAGCTGTATGAGAATACGCCGACAAAAGCGCCGACAGCCATACCGATTTTGTTGATAAGAGTTTGCATTGCAAAGCAAATTCCCTCGGCTCTTTCGCCTGTTTTCCACTCGAGATAATCAACGGTATCACCGATCATAGCGTAGGTAATGATGTTGTTAACACCCTGCGGGATTCCCAAGAGAACAAGTCCGATTGCGTTAAACACGAGCTTCCACGGTGCGTCGTAGCCGACAAAGTACATTGCGAACATAACAACTGCGCCGAGAATATGAACGTAAATATATGCCCATTTCTTTGTGAATTTCTTGGTCATCCACGGAACAAGAATTGAAGCGACGAGGCCACCGGGGACAATAAGCATTGTTATAAGGCTGAACAATCCTTCGTTGTTAAGAACATATTTTGCAAAGTAAAGTCCACCCGTGTATGTGTAAACCGTTCTTGCACCGCCGAGAATACCTGAAAGAACAACCAAAAGAAGCTGTTTGTTTTTGAAAAGGAGTTTCAGATTGTGTCCGAGTGACGGAGGAGCCTCTTTAGTAGTGAATCTCTCAGTGGTGTTTTTGAATCCGTAGTAGAACATCGGAATAGAAACAACCACAAGTACAAGAGCGCAGATGAAATATGTCCATTTAAGCGTCTCGGCATTTTGTGCAATGAACTGTGGAAGAACATTTCCCTCGGCATCCTTGTATTTTGCTGTAACGGAGCTTGTAATGATCGGTACACCGACGGTAACAATACCTGCACCGAGTGTGCAGACAAGTCTTGCAAAAGTAAGGATTTTACCTCTGACAACGGTGTCATTCGTCATACAGGTAGAAAGTCCCCAGTACGGAACATCGGCAACAGTATAGACCATTGACCAAATGACATACAGGACCGAAATAACGATGAACGAGGTCTTTGACTTGGGCTCAAGGAACGGGCAGAAGCAAAGAACGGTCGTTATGGCAATCGGAATGGCCATCCACTTGAGATAAGGACGGCGCTTGCCCCACTTGGTTCTTGTACGGTCAACGATTGAGCCCATAATCGGGTCGTTGAGAGCGTCATAAATTCTTGTAAAAAGCATAAGGAATGCGACAGCCATCGCACCGGAAATCGTTTTGAAAACCGTTCCCTTTTCAACCGCACCGAAAAGGAGCGCATCGGTCATAAACACTGTAAGGAAAGAACCGATAATTGTACAGATAAAATTCTGACCGAAACCGGTGATACTGTATGCTATCGCCTCTTTCGGCTGAACGCCGACACCGGGTGTTGTTCCGAAAAGCGAATGCCAGAAATTCTTTTTAGCCATAAGACAACCTCTCTTTTTATGTGACTGCTGATCACATTTGATCTTATATAATTCTATCACATTTTATGATTGATTGTAAATTAAAAAACAAAAAACCTACTTTTCATACAAAAATGAAGTAGGTTTTTTATTATATATTACTAATGATTTTTGTTGAATAATCATTTTAAAACTGTTTATATTAAACAATTATTTCGTCTTGTCATAAATACTTTCCCTGATTGTTTCATAAATTTCAATCACCTTAAATCTCGGCTCGTATCTCGGCTTGCTCTCAACGAGTTTTATCTCATCACTTGAAAATACATTTTCGATTTCATCCTTTTTGTCAGCGGCAGGCACACACATCGGCGGAAACATAACGCACCACCAATTGTGACCCTCTCCCGATCCGATTACAACACGCAAAGCAAGGTACCGCCCTGCCGGTAAGGTAACGTTTTCGTATGTTCTTGTAGTAAAATATTCGTTTGAAAGAGTTATTTTTACGTCATAATCAAAGCCTGAGCTCTTTATAAAATCCTTGGCTGATTTTTCAAGGGTGGGAATCTGCGGTTCAATTTTTCTGACGGCATTTCCTACGTTAACACTGCCGTCAAAGATATCTTTCCCCTCTTCCAGTATAAAATCTCTTACTCTTATTTTAAGATTTTGATCAACCGCCGAGTCCGAATTTGCGATAACATGCAGCCTTAAAACATCGGAACGAATTTTTTCGGATGTTTTTGCGAACGAACAAATTGAAAAGACGATTGCAACGGCTAAGCCGACGGAAAGTGAAATTCTGATTTTTCTCAAAAAAGACATACAGTCAACTCCTTACTTTGTTTGCAAGTAAATTGTTGACTGTATTTTTTAAATTATTCATAAATTTCCAGAATTTGCTGCGCTTTTTCCTTTACCGCTCTTGAAAGTGATTTCGGAATGATGACCTTGATGTCGGCGCCGTACTGCAAAATCCAGTTGACAAGTCCTTCACTCATCTCAACGTTTGCCTTGATGCGAAAACGGCTGTCTCCGTCAGTTTTGATTGGAACATCGTCGCCGAATTTTTCGATTATTTCGTCAAGAATGCTGTTTGAACACGAGAGTGTTACGCTTTCCTCTTCGCCGGAGAACATATTGAACAATTTGTTGGAATAATCGGCGATATCGAATTTATCCTTATACTGCGAAACCTTGGAGAAATGCTTTGCTTTAGTCTCCAGCTCCGTAATCTCAACGATCCTGTCAAGGCGCAGGTGCATAAGATTGGCATATTTATCATTGTTACAAATCAAATAGTAATGATCGTTAGACCAAAGCATTGCATACGGATTGACAATAAATGTTTTCCCCTCATTGCGTACAAGGTATTTATTTTCAATAGAACGTCTCGCATATCTGATCTGAACCTGTTTTTGCGACTTTATCGCCTTATCAAGGAGCCGTATTGTTTCATAAAGATCCTCATTGTCGGTCTTTACGCTTCCGTCAATATAGACCTGCTCCCTGAGCTCCTCCTCCTGATATTCACTGACGAGTCCGCCGATTTTATAAATCAGGCTCTTGGTGTTTTTTTCGGAGATGAACTTTGCCGCCTGCACGGCATCAATGAGAAGTCTGACCTCGGGAACGCTGAACTTCCTGTTTCTGAGATAGTAGCCCCTTACGGGTGTACGTGCGTTTACAATGTCCATTCCGTACTCTTTAAGGCTGTCAATGTCACGGTAAATAGTCTTTCTTTCGCATTCTATTCCGTAGTCATTGAGAAGAGAAACCAGCTCAACGGCGGAATAGGTGTGGTTTTCATCGGTCTGACGGTTGAAAATATCTGCAAGAAAAAGCAGTCTGAGATTATAGTCGCCTGTTTTCATAGAAAACACCTCAATACTTCAGTTTTGTGTTAATCTCCCTGATTGTGTCGGCGTCAATTTTCAAAAGCTCACGGTCGTATGTATAGATTCCGTTTACCTCAAATTCAACGTCGCTGACCTGCGTATAAACGGTTGCGCTCAGACCCTTTTTGATGTTCGGGATAATCTGCTTTTCAAAGAGTTTTTTGTATGCCTTTGTAAGCGTTTCCTTGGTCTTATACATTACATAGCCAAAGCTCTTTTCTCTGTTCCAGACGTGATTTTCGATTATGCGGCTGTAACCGCCGAACTCGCTGAGAACGAGAGGTCTTCCGTCGCCTTTCGGAGCGATAAATGGCAAAATATACTGATGTACGCTCTTGAGTTCGGGACCTTTCTGATCGTGCCAACCGCTTGCATGATCAACAATTCTTGTCGGATCAAACTTTTTGACAGCCTCTCCGATACGCTTTGCATCGAACTGTCCCCAGGACTCGTTGAACGGCACCCAACAGCCGATCGATGTGCAGTTATAAAGGTGCTCAATCGTTTCAAACGTCGCTTTTTCGTGCTCCTCACGGCACTCCTCTTTGTCAACGCCGAACCAATTATAATGCTTGTCGGAAACGTTTCTGATAAACATATTCGGAAGCACGCCGACAAAGAACATATCAATTTTCTTTGCGCCACAGACCATATCCTGCCAAACAATCATTCCGAGCTTATCACAGTGATAATACCAGCGCCTCGGTTCAATTTTGATATGCTTTCTGAGCATATTGAATCCGAGATTTTTCATCTCTTTGATGTCAAAAATCATTGCCTCATCGCAGGGCGGAGTCATACCGCCGTCCGGCCAGTAGCCCTGATCAAGAAGTCCTGTCTGGAAATACGGCTTATTATTGAGGAAAAGCCTCGGAATCGCTCTGTCGTCGTATCCGATGCTGAATTTTCTCATTCCGAAATAGCTTGAAACGGCGTCAAGAATATTTTCATCATCATCGCAAAGTGCAATAACAATATCGTAAAGGAACGGATCTTCGGGGCTCCAGAGCTTAATGTTCTTGAGCTTTACTGTTTCGTCGGCACTGATTTTTCCTGCGAAAACAATCGTGTCGCCGTCCTTGATTATTGTACGAAGCTGTATGTTTTCGGCGTCGCTGACGACGGTTTCAATTCGGATTGCAGAGCTGTCGATATCCGGAGTAAGTCGGACATTATCAATATGCTTTTCCTCAACGGGTTCAAGCCAAACGGTCTGCCATATTCCGCTCGTGGCGGTATACCAGAATCCCGTACTCTTTCTGACCTGCTTACCCCTGTCCTGCCAGCCTGTCTCCGTCGGGTCAAAGACACGTACAACAAGCTCATTAAAGCCCTCACGGAGATGATTTGTTATATCATAGCTGAACGGAATATAACCTCCCTGATGAGTGCCGACGGGTTTGCCGTTTATGTAAACAATACAGCGCCAGTCAACAGCCTCAAAATGAAGAATACAACGCTTACCTGCAAAGCAATCGTCAAGTATAAACTTCTTTCTGTACCACATATAATCGTCGGGCTCGATCGTTTTCTCAAGACCCGAAAGATAGCTTTCGGGGGCAAATGGAACGATTATCTCATCATCAAAAGTTTCCGGAATATCTTCGGTTTTGCCCGTAATTGTGAAATCAAATTTACCGTTAAGACACTGCCAGTCGTTTCTGACGAGCTGAGGTCTCGGGTACTCCGAAAGCGGACATTCAATGTTTATCGAATCCGCCCATCTTGTTTTAATATGGCTCATTTGTTTTCCCCCTTGTGCGTTTTTATAAATTGATCGAGTTCACCGAGAAGCCAGTCCTGAGCCTCAAGAATACCTGCGGCGGACGCTTCAAAGATCTTCTCTGTCTGTTTTTTTCTATCCGTTTCATCGTAGCATTCCTGTCCGATATAATGAATCGCCTTAAGAAGTTTTTCGTCGTTTTCATCCTTCTCAAGCCATACTCTGTATCTGAAGGTATCACCTACGAGGCATCCGAGATAAGGATCGGTACCGTATGAGCCGGCATAGATATTTCCCTTTGCGCCGAAGCCCATCAAACCGAGAAACCATTCATATGACGGAAGTTTTATTAAACTGTTCATTTGAATATCCTGCTCCTTAAATCATACATTTTGCGCCAAAGGACAACCGCCAATGCCTTTTTCTTCTTTAAAAGCGTGAAGAAAACACGATCGTATTTACAAACAAATTCCGTATAATTTGCCTTTAAATATAATGGATAAAAATCGCTTGAAAGAACTCTTTTGACATATTTGTATGCTGAAAAAAAGCTGTTGTAGGTTATTTCCGAATTGATTGTACAGGTTGTTTTGTATACAAATATATCTTCAATGTGATCCAAAACGGATTGCTCGGCATTAATATTCTTGAAATATTTCATCTGATAGTCATATATAAAACGCTGAACGTCAAAGCCGTTTTTTACAACCGATGTTGTGTTCTCGGGATTGATATTGTAGAAATACAAAGCACTGTCAACAAAGCGAAAGCTGTCGGAAAATTTCAAATACTCAAGCACAAATATCATATCCTCTGCATATTTCACGTCAGGGATAAATCGAATTTTATTTTTTTTGATTATCTCTTTTTTATACAGCTTGTTCCAGCAGGAATAAAACCTTGTATCAATAATTTTATTGTAAAATTTCGTATCAAAATCAGGTCTGTAATAAATCTTCGGTTCAAAAAGATTGCCGAGATTTTTTTCATCTCTATTGTCACAGTAGTAGTCGCAGCAGACAAGATCGGAGTCGGCAAAATTGAGGAGATCCTCAATAAAATTATTTTCGTACCTGTCATCGCTGTCAAGGAAAGCAATGTACTCTCCACTTGCGTTTTCTATGCCCTTGTTTCTGGCAACGGAGACTCCCGAATTGTTCTCGTGCAAGGAAATAATATTCGGATATTTTTCGGCATAGCCGTTGCAAATTTCCGCTGAACCGTCGGTCGACCCGTCGTCAACCAGTATAAGCTCAATACTGTCAAAAACAGACTGTTCAATTACCGATTTAACGGCTTGACCGAGATATTTTTTGCAGTTGTAAACGGGAATAATGACAGAAACCTTGAAGTCCATTATCAGCCCTCATTTTTTTTAAAAATCTTGTTAAAAAATCCTTTGATTCCGCTTGTCTCTTTCTCCTGTGTGTTGCTCTGAGTTGTTGTTTCATCCGTTGATTCGGAGACTGAATTTACTCTTACACTGTCTGTTTTAAAGACAAACATAACGCTTGATGACATTGACGACTGCTTTTTTGTAAAGATTGTATATGATTTTCCAAGCTCAAGCCACGCAGTCATTTTTGCCGAAAGCTCATTTGCGTCAATGCCCGAAATCGACGAAAGACTGTCGGTTGCAATAGAGCCTTTAAGACTTGAAAGCGTTGAATCAATTGAAGAAAGTGCATTTGAATCGGAAAGTGCTTTCAGTGCATTGATAAGATCCTTGTTCTGATCGACTGCTTTCTGCAATTCCGAAAGAGTATTAACTGTTTTCGGGAGATTTTCAATTGCCTTTTGCACCTGAGGATCATTGAGATCCGAAGACATCTGCTTAAGAAGCTGAAGTCCCTGATTGATTGTCTCCTGGCTTGCCTCGTCACCGAAAATGCTGTTTATAACCTTTAAAGCGTCCTCAAGACCGTTGAAATCCGCTGTTCTGATATACTCAACAAGTACCTGAATTGTTGCAAGATTCTCGGGAGTTGTGTACTTATTGAGAACATTTATCAACGCCCTGTTTTCATCATAAAGCGTGGATGCCTGTGAGACAAGCGAGCTGAGGTTGTTGAGCTTATCGGGATTTGACGAAAGAGTGTTGAGCAGCTTTGATGCGTCAATCTGCTGCAAGCTCTTTTGCACGTTTTGGAGCTTTTGGAGATTGTCTCTGAGTCCGTCGACCGAATCGGAAATATTATTGAGTCCGATATCAAGCGATGCAATCGGAATTGCCGAGAACATAAAATTGCCGATTTCAAAGTTAGTAACGTCTGCGGAAATAACAAATGTATCATTAAATTTATAGTCCGAGCTGCCGTTTGATCCAAGCTTAGAAAGTCCGAGACTTTCGTTTATCCCCGGAAATCCTGCAAGAACGGCATACTGTGTGTTTCCGTTACCGACTACCCTGCCGTTTTCAACGCTTATATTTTGAAATTTCGTTTCGCTGAGAGAAATTCCGCCGACTACAAGCATTGGGTTATACATCGTCATATTAACTCCGTTAACCTTAACCGAATAGGAATCGACATTATTCATTTTGACAGTAATCTGAACCTTACCGCTCTGACCGGCTATGTCGCTTGCGGAAATGGGTTGACCGTTGAGCTTATAGCTTATCTTAAATTCAAGCGGGAGCTTTCCGTTATAGTCGCCCTGATAATAGAGATCGGTCGTTCCAAGGTGCCATCTGAGGTTCTGACCGCTTATTTCGGGCTTTGAATCGTCCTTGACGTTGACAACCGAAGTGAGATTTGTAACGTCGTCAACATAAACTCCGCCCTGCGGAACGTGAATCCAATCGCTTACTTTGATTGTCTTTTTCGTTCCCGTATTATCAAGATTGACATAGACCGTTTCCGTTTTCTTTGCCGAGGCGGCAGGAACAGTGTATTTAACGGTTTGAACATCGTCGTTTTCGTCATTGTCGCTGCCGTCGGAGCAAGCGCAAAGAAAGAGCATTGCCACAGCAAGCAATATACAAATTAATTTCTTTATATTTTTCATATTATTCATCCTCTCCGTCGTCATCGGAAAATGAAAATTCCGTAAAGCTTGTTTCTTCTTCAGACTCCTCGTCCTTTTTCTGAGGAACGGCAAACGCCGTAATCGGTTCATCCTTGACATCGGATGAGGAGAGAATATCGCAGATATCATCGCAGGATACCGTCAGCC
>USJJ01000041.1 GCA_900554995.1 uncultured Ruminococcus sp.
GCGTCTGCCGATTCCGCCACTCTCGCATTCAATTGTCGTTCCCTCAAGGAACGTTGCATATTATAGCAGACTATAACATATTTGTCAAGCGATTTTTAAATTTTCCTCCCTCATTTTTAAAAAAAGAAACACAGCCCCCATATGAGAGACTGTGTTTTGACTTTTATTTTGCAAGTCCTGCAAAAAGTTTCACATTATCAAAGCAACACTTATACTTGCCCTGCTCGACGCCGTGAATAATCTCGCAGACCTTATCGTTATACGGGGTCGGGACACCGTACTTCCTGCCGTATTCGCATACAACGCCGTTGATTGCGTCGACTTCGCAAAGTCTGCCTTTTTCAAGATCCTGAAGCATACTTGCCTTGAGAAGTCTGTGTTTCTTGATGCAAATCGGAATAAGTGCAAAGGAGATCTTCTTCTTGATTCCGTTGCCTTTATAATAAAGAAGCTTGACAATGTCCTTGCCCTGAACAGGCTCAATCCTTATACCTGCTGCATTTGCCACGTCAATACATTCCTTGATTATATTCTGACAGCAGACTCTTGACTCCTTATTCTCCGCCGCATCGCCGAAGGTTCCGCCGATTACGGCTGACATACCCGAAAACGCGCTGTTAATAAGGAGCTTTGACCAACGAACACCCATGAAATTGTCCTCAATCTCAACGGGACACATTTTTTCAAGCAGAGCCTTAACCTGCATGAGCTTTTCGTCCTTTTGGCCGTTCATTCTGCCGAGGCCGAACGACATACTGTCGGGTTCGCTCGTAAGCTCCGATACGCCCTTGCCGTGGAGAGTTGCACCCCATGCGACGGTACAGCCCATTGTTCTGTCCTCGCCGACGACCTTGGAAACCGAAAGCTCGGGAAGTCCGTTCTGAAGTGTGCAGACGATACAATCGTCGGTCATGTTCTTCTCAAGATTGCGAAGGATATTTTCGTTATCAAGCTGCTTTGTGAGCAGGATTATAAGCTCATATTTCTCGGTCATCTGATCGGGAGTAAGTGCATGGACGGGAACTGTCATGTTGACTGTGCCGATAATTTTCGCTCCGCCCTTGTTCATTGCATCAACGTGTTCCTTATTTCTTGTGATGAGGTCAACGTTAACGCCTGCCTTTGAAAGATATGCGCCGAGAACCGTGCCGAGCGATCCGGCGCCGTAAATTGCTGTTTTCATTATAATGCCCTCTTTTATATGATTTTATATTCTTGCTACACCCGAATCACGAGCCGCCTGTGCAACTGCCGCCGCAACGGTCTTGCCGACACGGGGATCAAACGGTTTTGGAATGATGTAATCCGCTGAAAGCTCCTCATCGGAAACAAGGCTTGCGAGTGCCTTTGCCGCTGCGATCTTCATCTCTTCATTGATGTCGCTTGCACGAACATCAAGCGCTCCACGGAAAATTCCCGGGAATGCGAGAACGTTATTGATCTGGTTCGGGAAGTCGCTCCTGCCCGTGCCGACAACCGCTGCGCCTGCCGCCTTGGCAAGATCGGGCATAATTTCGGGAACAGGATTAGCCATTGCGAGAACGATCGGGTCCTTAGCCATCGACTTGATCATATCCTCGGTAACAACTCCGGGAGCGGAAACGCCGATAAAGATGTCTGCGCCCTTCATTGCATCGGCGAGGGAACCTCTGAGGTGATTCTTGTTTGTGAAGTCTGCGATATCCTGCTTAGCCGGCTTGAGGTCGTCACCGTCACAGATTATACCCTTACGGTCGCACATAATGATGTTGCCCATACCCATGCTTGTGAAAAGCTTTGCGATCGCAACGCCTGCCGCACCTGCGCCGTTGAATACGGCTGTGCAGTCCTCAATCTTCTTGCCGACGAGCTTCAAAGCATTGATAATTCCCGCCGAGCAGATAACTGCGGTGCCGTGCTGGTCATCATGGAAGATAGGAATATCGGCTTTTTCCTTGAGCTTTCTTTCAATCTCAAAGCATCTCGGAGCGGCGATATCCTCAAGGTTGATTCCGCCGAAGCTGCCGCAAAGCAGAGCAACGGTGTTTACAAATTCGTCAACATCCTGTGTTCTGATGCAAAGAGGGAAAGCGTCAACACCGCCGAACTCCTTGAAAAGAACGCACTTGCCCTCCATAACGGGCATACCTGCCTCGGGGCCTATATTGCCGAGACCGAGAACAGCCGAACCATCGGTGATAACGGCAACGAGGTTTGAACGGCGTGTAAGCTCATAGCTCTTGTTGATGTCCTTCTGAATTTCAAGACACGGCTGAGCAACGCCGGGTGTGTAAGCAAGCGAAAGGGCATCCTTGTTGTCAACCTTTGCTCTTGCGACTACTTCTATCTTACCCTTCCACTCATAATGAAGTCTCAGGGATTCCTTTGCATAATCCATTATAATTGTCCTCCGATTAAATTATTATTTCTCCCACGGGAATACATAGTTAAGCTTAAGATCATCACGAACCTTGTTCATTTCAGCCTGAACGGATTCGTTTATCGGCACGCCTGAATCCTTTCTCTGAAGCCAAACATTGTACTCCTTCTCGCCTGCCGAGAAGATGTGGTCGTGTCCCGGTGCTTTCTTGGAAGCACGAACGGAGCGAATAATCTCGCCCGCCTTTTTCCTTGTCTGCTCCTCGCCGAGGAAGTGATCCGTATCAATAGCGATAAAGAAATGGCCGAGATGATAAGGTACAAGATTGCCGTTTTCGTCCTTGCCGTCAAGCATCTTGCCGTAGTTGCCGTCCTGAAGAGCGGCCGAAAGAAGCTCGATAACCATAGCGTAGCCGTAGCCCTTATATCCGCCGAGAGCCTCGCCGATACCGCCGAGGGTCGTCAAAGCGGCTGTGCCGTTACGAATCTTTTTGAGAGCCTCGCCTGCGTCGCCCTCAACGGGATTGCCGTCGATATCAATAACCGTGCCCGGGTGAACAGGCTCGTCAATTCTTGCATAGTACTCAATCTTGCCGTTCTGCGTAATTGATGTTGCGCAGTCGATTACGAAATTAAAATCCTCATCGGTCGGAATACCGATCGTGAGCGGGTTTGTTCCGAACATACCCTCAACGCCGAAGGTCGGAGCAACAGACGGACGGGCATTTGTACCCGTGATACCGATACAGCCTGCCTTCGCAGCCATTGACGCATAGTAGCCCGCAATACCATAGTGGCATGAATTACGAACGGCAACCATGCCCATACCGTATTCCTTAGCCTTTTTGATTGCCATTTCCATCGACTTGTAGCCGATGACCTGACCCATACCGTCATGGCCGTCAACAACAGCCGTTGTTGGGGTTTCTTTAATAATCTCAAAATTCGTGACAGGATTCTGAATTCCCGCTTCGATTCGGTCGATATAAATCGGCTTGAAACGGTTGCAGCCGTGGGATTCAATTCCTCGTCTGTCCGATTCAAGGATAACGTCAACAACAATCTCGCAGTCCTCGGCAGGAACGCCTACGCCTTTGAATGCGTCAACCATAAAATCATGCAATGTTTTCCAATCACAAACAACTTTGCCCATAATAAAACCTCCTATGTAAAATAAATAATTTATAAATTAAGATTGATCTTTATCAATCAAAATCGTCCTCCTGCGCCCAGTTGCGTGAACGCTCAACGGCACGCTTCCAATCCTCGCAGAGCTTATCCCTGACCTTCTTGTCCATTTTCGGAATAAATACCTTTTCAACCTCACGGTTCTTTTCTATCTCCTCGGGCGTTTTCCACATTCCTACGCAGAGACCTGCGAGATAAGCCGCACCGAGAGCCGTTGTTTCAACTGTCTTCGGTCTGTTGACAACCGTTCTGATGAGATCCGCCTGAATCTGCATCATAATATTGCTTACGCTTGCGCCGCCGTCAACTCGGAGCTCGGAAAGAATAATATTTGAATCCTTCGTCATGGCTCGGAGAAGGTCGGTCATCTGGAAGCATATTGATTCAAGAACGGCACGGCAGAAATGTGCACGGTTAACACCTCTTGTAAGTCCGACGATAGTTCCTCGGGCATACATATCCCAGTAAGGTGCGCCGAGACCGGTGAAAGCCGGAACAAGGAACATTCCGTTTGCATTCTCAACACTTTCGGCAAGCTCGTCAACACGGGGCGCCGTATCGACCATGTGAAGCTCATCTCTGAGCCACTTGATAACCGAGCCTGCGTTGAAGGCACTGCCCTCGATTGAATATGTAGTTTTACCGTTGATGCTCCACGCAACGCCGGTAAGAAGATTGTTTTCCGAACGGACTCGCTTTTCGCCCGTGTTCATGAGCAGGAAACAGCCGGTTCCGTAGGTGTTCTTCGCCTGACCGGGATTGAAACACGCCTGACCGAACAATGCAGCCGGCTGATCACCGATCGCACCGCAGATGGGAACACCCTCAAGCTCCTCAATACCGATAATTCCGGGGGCAACTGTGCCGTAGATCTTGCTCGATTCAACAGGCTCGGGAAGCATACACATCGGTACGCCGAGCTTTTCGCAAAGGAACTCGTCCCACTGAAGCTTGTCAACGTCAAAAAGCATCGTTCTTGAAGCGTTTGAATAGTCCGTGACGTGAACCTTGCCGCCTGTAAGGTTCCAAATAAGCCATGTCTCGACCGTTCCGAAAAGAAGCTCGCCGTTCTCGGCTCTCTCTCTTGCACCCTCGACATTATCAAGGATCCACTTTATTTTTGTTCCCGAAAAATAAGCGTCAATAAGAAGTCCCGTATGCTCACGGATATAATCTCCGAGCCCCTCCTCCTTGAGATGCTCGCAAAGTTCTGCTGTTCGGCGACACTGCCAAACAATAGCATTATATATAGGCTTACCGGTTTCCTTATCCCAAATTATCGTTGTTTCACGCTGATTGGTTATACCGATTCCTGCGATTTTCTTAACGTCAAAATCGCCCGAATTGATAACGGTTGAAATGGAATGCATCTGGCTGTAAAGAATATCCATCGGGTCATGTTCAACCCAGCCCGACTTTGGATAAATCTGTTCAAATTCGTTCTGCGCCTTGGATACAATGCGTCCCCGCTTATCAAAAACTATTGCACGGGAACTCGTTGTTCCCTGGTCAAGTGCTAAAACATACATATCGCTTTCCTCCTAAATCAACGTTGAACGGTATAAAAAAAGAACAGAAAACCAAACCGCTTTATCTCAAAACAGCCGATCTTCCGTTCATTCGTTACGTTTCATAAAATAACCGCCGCCCAACTCATTATGTGTAATTATTGTACCTTATTTTCCCTGAAAAGTCAACACTGTTTATCCTCTTAAAGACAAAAATAATGTATAATATTAACAAAAATAACGGTTAGGAAAACAGCATAAAACTGATGTGTGCGAAATGTGCGTTATTGCATTAATTAAAAGTTTTCCCGAAACAGTCACCAACCTCCCTTTTTCCCATACACTGTTAGTGTAAGACGAAAGGAGGTCAGAACATGGGTTGCTGCAATAACTGGATCCTTGTTCTCATAATCATCCTCTTATTCTCAGAGTGCGGTTGCGGTTGCGGCTGTGGTTGCGGAAATAACGGTACATCGTTCCTCAACAACAACGGTTGCGGTTGCTGACATTGATTGAATAAGAAAGACGTCTGCGGACAGATGCCCGCAGGCGTCGTCTTATATATATTGTTAAATTTTTAATTAGTTCACTTTCTATTGAATTTGTCGATTTTTCATAGTATAATACATTAGTATATATGAAAAAAGGTGGATTACTTTGAAAAACGGTGCAAAAAAGAAATTTAACAAAAAAACTCTCATTGCCGTAATACTTTGTGCCGTCGTTGTTTTCGGCATTGTTTCATATGACTTTATAAGCGGCAGAAGCTCATGTGAAAAGACGAGCGTTGCCATGGGCACCGTTGTGACGGTGAAGCTGTTCGGCTTCGGTGCAAGAAATGACCTTGACAAAATTGAAACAGAGATAAGCGGACTTGAAAATTCCGTCCTGAGCTGGCGAAAGAAAGGCTCCGACGTTTACAGGATCAACGAAGGCGCCGGAGATGAGGTTTCGGTTTCCCCCGACACAGTTAAGGTTATCGGTCAGTGCATCGAAATTTCCGATAAGTGCAACGGAGTTTTCGATATCTCGATCGGCAAGGTCACCCGTCTTTGGGACTTCGGCGGCGACAATCAACGTCTCCCCTCAGAAAATGAAATTAAATCCGTTCTCGCAGACGTAGGATATAAAAACATAAAGGTTTCGGGTAAAGCGGTTCAGATTAAAAAGGGCCAGTCGCTCGATCTCGGCGCAGTCGGCAAGGGCTTCGCTTGCGACAAGATAAAGGATCTGCTTGCCAAGGGAAGAACAAAATCAGCAGTTGTTTCGGTCGGCGGCAGTCTGCTTATCTACGGCAACAGGACATTTTCCGTCGGCATAGTCAATCCCGATAACGACAAGCAGTCAATAGGAACCCTGAAGATCAAGGACACCTGCGTTTCAACCTCGGGGAATTATGAAAAATACTTTGAGATGGACGGCAAGCGATATCATCACATACTCAACGCAACAACGGGATATCCTGCAACAAGCGAGTTTAAGAGCGTTACCGTTGTCTGTGATTCGGGACTGCTCAGCGACGCTCTCTCAACGGTCTGCTACATTGTCGGCTATCGCAAGAGCCTTGAAATACTCAAGGAATACGATGCCGAGGCAGTATTTATCTTCAACAACAATGCTGTCAAGGTAACCGACGGTCTCTCCGGCAAATTCAAAGTAACCGACGACAGCTACACTCTTGACAAATGAAACTATTCAAACGAACGGACATAATCATAATACTGATCGTGCTTTTGGCGGCGGCGCTTATTGCCATACCGAAATTTCTCGTTTCAGATAAACTGACGGCAGAAATTTACGTTGACGGAGAGCTCACGAAAAGCATTGACCTTAATGAAGTTGAGAAGAATTACACAATATCTGAAAACGGAGTAGAAATAACCGTCGGAAACGGTGAAATATACTTTTCAAAAGCCGAATGCAAGGACAAGCTATGCATTAAAAGCGGAAAGCTGACATCCGGCGGTGAGACAGCTGCCTGCCTGCCCGCAAGGGTGGTTATCTCAGTCAAATCGAATAAAAGCAAAACAGATATAATGACTTATTGATATGAAAAACAAAAATCTGACAAGAAAAATAGCCGTGACGGGTATGATGTGTGCGCTTGCGCTTGCACTCTCCTACCTTGAAACGCTTATCCCCGCCTATCCGGGATTTCCTCCCGGAGCGAAGCCCGGTCTTTCCAACATTGTGACGATGTTTATGGCAAGCTGTGCAGGTCCCGTTTACGCATTTTTCATCACAATTATCAAGGGACTTTTCGCAGGCGTCACAAGAGGAATGACGGCGATGCTGATGAGTCTTTCGGGCGGAATACTCAGCACTGCGGCGGCGTGCTTTCTTTTCAGGTTTTGCAAAGATAAATTAGGATATATCGGCATCGGAATTGTCTGTGCCGTTTGTCACAATATCGGACAGCTCATAACAGCCTGTATTCTTTCGGGTACTGCGTCGCTTGTTGTCGGCTACGGTCCGCTGTTGTTAATATTTGCGATTGTCACCGGTATTCTGACCGGATCAATTCTTCGTGCGGTAATGCCCGTTCTGACAAAAGCAGTAAAAATTTAAAATGAAACAGGAATAATTCCTGTATAGCAAAGGGGTTGAACAAATGGGTAAAATTCACGTGGACGGAGTTATCTCGGCAGTCAAAAAGGTTCGCGGCGGTGTCAAGGTTGACCACCACAAGAACACGGCAGGCTGTGAGGTAGTTCGTATTCCCGTCCCGAAGCAGGTAGTTTTGCCTATGCAGCAGCACATCGGCGCTCCGTGTACTCCGACTGTCAAGGTCGGCGATACCGTTGCGGTCGGTCAGGTGATCGGAGACAGCGATAAATTTGTCAGTGCACCGATTCACGCATCTATTTCAGGTACTGTAACTGCAATCGGAAACGTTAAGCTTCCGAACGGAACCATGGTTCAGGGAGTTACGATTGAATCGGACGGTGAGATGAGACTTTATGAAGGACTCAAGGCTCCCGAGGTAAACACAAAGGAGGAGCTTTGCAAGGCTATCAGGGATTCGGGTCTTGTCGGTCTCGGCGGCGCAGGCTTCCCGACTCATGTTAAGCTCAATGTTCCGGCAGATAAGAATATTGATACTCTTATCATCAATGCCGCAGAATGTGAGCCGTACATTACGGTTGACTACCGTGAATGTATTGACAATTCATGGGATATCTGTTCCGGTATCAAGACCGTTAAAGAGCTTCTCAACAT
>USJJ01000042.1 GCA_900554995.1 uncultured Ruminococcus sp.
GATAAAGCTCATATCACCCTTGATTATATTAAAAAGCTGCGGAAGTTCATCAATACTTGTTTTTCTGAGAATTTTTCCGATTCTTGTCATTCTCTCGAAATCGCTGAGCTCTTTACCGTTTCTGTCGATGAGAGCGGTAGACATGGTGCGAAACTTATATACGGTGAAAATCTTTCCGTCTTTCCCGGGTCTTTTCTGCTTAAAAAGGATCGGTCCGTCACGGTTAACCGCAATGAGTGTCGCTGCAAGAAGCATAAGCGGCGACAGCACAGTCAGCAGGATAACGGCGACGAGAAAATCCATTGCTCTTTTTATGTATTTATACACCCGACTCACACTTTCACTGAGTATTTTTCATCAGTTTATTTTCGCTTCTTTATAATTAGGAACTATTGTTTTGATAATGCTTCTGACATTTTTATCAGTTGCGTTTTTTAAATTTTCCAGTTCCTTTTCAAAGAGTTTGTCATCCATTTCGACAGGCTTGGTTACAAAAATCTTGTTGTTCGCCGTCATTTTTCTTTCACTGCTTTCCTCGTCGAGAACAAGCTCCTCGTAGAGCTTTTCACCCGGGCGAAGTCCCGAAAATTGTATTTCAATATCGGTATACGGTTTGTATCCGGAAAGCATGATGAGGTTTTCGGCAAGAGTGACAATCTTTACGGGCTCACCCATATCAAGAACGAAAATTTCTCCGCCCTTTGCGAGACCGCCTGCCTGAACCACAAGCTGAGCGGCTTCCGGAATTGTCATAAAATATCTTGTTATATCAGGGTGAGTAACCATAACGGGACCGCCGTTTTTAATTTGTTCGGTGAAAATCGGGATAACGCTTCCGCTTGATCCCAATACATTTCCGAAACGGACTGCTGCAAAAATTGTGCTGTTTTGGCATTTGCGTTCAAAATATTGAACGATCATTTCGGTTATGCGCTTGGTTGCACCCATTACGTTGGCGGGATTGACAGCCTTGTCCGACGAAATATTGACAAAACGCTTGACATTGTATTCAACAGCAATGCTTGCAACATTGAATGTTCCGAAAACATTGTTCTTAACAGCCTCTTTCGGACTGTCCTCCATAAGAGGAACGTGTTTATGTGCCGCCGCATGAAAAACGATTGACGGATGAAATTCATCAAATATTTCACGGAGCCTCTTCTGATCTCTTACCGAGCCGATTCTGATATCAATCTCGGGATTGCCGTGATGGTAAGCGTCGAGCTGCTGCTTGAGAAGATAGGCATTGTTTTCATAGATATCAAAAACAACAATCTTTTTCGGATGATATTTTGAAACCTGGCGGCAAATTTCACTTCCGATTGATCCGCCGCCGCCGGTAACAAGAATAACCTGGTCGTTTATGTAGCTGCAAACATCCTTATTCAATTCAATCTCAGGTCTGGAAAGAAGGTCGGTGATATTGACATCACGGATTCTTCCTCCCTGAGATGTGTCTGTCATTTCGAGCAGACTCGGAGAAGTCTTGAGCTTACAGCCGGTTTTTACGGCAATGCGGAGGATTTCAGTTTGACGGTCACTGCCGACGGAAGGGAGACAGAGAATAATCGTATCAATCTTATATTTTTTTGCAAGCTCGGGAATCTGATCACAGGTGCCCTTGACGGGGATTCCGCGGATGCGCTTTCCTACTTTAAGAGGATTATCGTCAACCGCAATGATCGGTTTGCCGCGGGCATAGTTGTTGACCTCAAGCTCATTTATTATAATCATACCCATATCGCCTGCACCGACGATTATTACCCTGTTGAGCTTTTCATTTTTTTTGAGAGCGCTTTCCCTGTAATATCTGCGCACAAGACGGTAACCGATCCTCATTCCTGCGACAAGGATCATTGCCACAAGTGTTCCGAAAACATAGAAAAATGCGTCAAAGCAACCGTTTTGAAGCATCGAGGAAGCAAGGTGAAATTTAGACATAATAATGTCGATTGCAAGACCGGAAATTCCACCGATTATTGTTGCGACGGCAACGTTGAGAACTTCCCTGAGGCCTGCATATTCCCACATACTGGAGTAAATTTTAAAGGCGTAGTAGAGGACAATAAATACAGCCGTTACAGGGATTGCTCTTTGCCAGATGACGTCCATATTTTTCTGTCCGTTACCCATCAGCATAACGAGAATATAGGAAAGGTTGATTGCAAAAATGTCATAGATCATCATAAGTATGCTTTTTAAAAAGGCGCTTCGGATATCCGGCTTTCTCATATCAAGGATACCTCCTAAAAAATATTTTTAAAAATCCCGATTCTACCACATATATATTCCATAACATTTTAATATAAAAAAGGGATAAAGTCAAGGAAATAGAATGTATTAGTTTCAAAATTGCAGGGAAAGGCGTTTTTATTGACAGATTTTGTAAAATGTGATACTCTCAAATAAAAAAGAACGGAGAAAAATCCAATGATTGGTTTAGGAATATGGGAAGCATCGATTAACACAATGTTTTTCAGAGGCACAGGAAGAGTAACTATAAGCGATAATAACGGAGAGTATGATTTCAGACTTGAAGTAATAGGGGAGAATGTACCCGAATTTACGGTAAGCGATGTTACCGAGAATGGCAACACACTTTCTGCGGTTGCACAAAGCGATATGTTCAAGGGCAAAAAAATACCGGTTACCGCAACCTTTAACGGCGACGAGGTGGTCGGAACCGCAAAACTTCCGTTCCTCGGCAATATCAAGGTCAGAGGTCACAGAGTATAAAACAAAAGCTATAATTCACACACAGCTCGGTGAATTATAGCTTTTTATATTATGTAATCTTAGAATTTGGAAACGAGATCCTTGAGATATGCTTTGAAGTCCTCGCCGATCTCGTCATGCTGAAGAGCAACCTCGCAGTTTGCTTTCATAATGCCGAGCTTGTTGCCCATATCATATCTGATGCCGTCAAAATCAAGCGCAAGAAGATCATTTTCTTTGCCGAGACGGGTAAGCGTATCCGTGAAATAAAGTTCCTCGCCCTCAGGAGTTTTTGCAAGATCCTCTGCAAGGTAATCAAATACCTGCGGCGGAGCAACAACACGGCCGAGAATCGAGTAGCAGGACATGATCTGTTCGTCGGTCGGCTTCTCGATGATGTTGTGAACGTCCATAACCTTCGGGTTGTCCTCATGGTGTGTAACATCAAGCGAGCAATACTTCGGCACGTCTTTTCTCGGAACTTCTTTAACGCCGACAACGCCCTTGCCCGTTGCTTCAAAAACATCGCAAAGCTGCTTGGTTACAGGGTATTCGTTGTTGATGATAACATCGTCGCCGTAGAGAATTGCAAACGGCTCGTTGCCGACAAAGCTCTTTGCGCACATGATAGCATGACCGAGACCCTTTGTTTCCTTTTGACGAAGGAAATAAACGTTAGCGATATTTGAGCAGTGGAGAACGTCCTCATAGAGCTTCTTCTTCTTGGGGTTCTTTGCAAGTTTGTCCTCAAGTTCGTAGCTGTGATCGAAATGATCCTCAATAACACCCTTGCCTCTGTTTGTGATTATGAGGATATCCTCAATACCTGCCGCTGCGGCTTCCTCAACGATGTACTGTATCGCAGGCTTGTCAACAATGTTGAGCATCTCCTTGGGAACAGCCTTTGATGCGGGCAGAACTCTTGTTCCGAGACCCGCTGCGGGGATTATAGCTTTCTTAATTTTCATAAAAAGTCCTCCTGAAATCAGAAATTTATTTTATATGCAATATTCAGCAGCAGATCAGGCAGATACGCATTTATCGTAAGAGCAATTATCGGCATAATAATTGAGACGCCGCCGTTTCGCATAATTGTATATTTTACAAGTTCGGGGTCATCCGTTGCATTGTGTGCGAGATTGACCACGCGAAGCATTTTTCTCTTTAAAAGATAGTTGGCGAGCAATGCCGCTGTGACCTGCGGAAGAATTATCCTTATCAACGCGGAAACAATAAAAAGATAATTATTGTTTTTTTCAACGATTTCCATAAATTGCTCGGAAATCGTTTTAATTTTTTCTTTCTCCTCTGCCGTTAGAGAATCCGCACTGCTCTTGTCGGCGACTATCTCGGAAAGCTGACTTGTCAACGGAGCCGTTTGCTCAATAAACCGCTGTTCCCAGGGGAAATTGACAAGAGATAGGACAACGGATATCGTAAGAAAAATTGCGCCCGCCTTATACAGCTTTCGGTAGAAAAACCAAAATGGGGAGAAGAAGAATGCCGCCCAGTTCCAGGAGAGCTTCCGTCCGCTCTTTTTTTGTTTCATATATTTATGAATATATCTCGGCGAAGAATTTTGAATAAAGTCCGCCGCCTCGCTGACACGCACCTTGCCCATATCGTCCTTCGGGTCATAGAGCACGCCACGCATAAACACCGATTCCATATTCTGCGGCGTCGCCTGAACAAACGGCTGCTTTTCGGGCTGATCCTGTGCAGGCTGCGTAGTTTCGTTCTGAACGCTGACGGGTTCGGATTTTTTCTTTCCCTCGTCGGGATCGGTCCATACGAAGCCTGTCGAGTGGAGATACTCGTTTACGCATTTATGATTTTTTTCGTAACAGCTTCGGTGCTGAGGGGTTCCGCATACGGGACAGACAACAATGTCGTCACCGTTTTCAAGCGGTTCTCTGCAACCGTCACAGATTTTACCTGAATAATTCATCAATTTACTCCGATTTTAATATTTAACAATGTTATTATAACACAGCAGTCAAGAAATTTGTAGCATTTTTTTGAACTTTTTGGGAAATATTATTTAAATCTTTCTTTACATACGGAGGATTTTACGATATAATCTATTAGTAAAATTATACGCAACAGTATAGTGAGGTAATCAGATGGTACAATTTGAAGAATTAAGACTTCATCTTCTTGAATATGAGGATAAGCTCAAGGAGCTTGGTGAGGCTCTCGGTCTGGAAGAGATGAAAAAGACCGTTGCCGAGCTTGAAGCAAAGACAGCAGAAAACGGATTTTGGGACGATGTTGCCGGAACGCAAGTCGTTCTCCAGAAAATCGCATCGCTTAAAAACAAAATTCAAAAATATGAAAATCTTAAAGCAACCTATGAGGACGATCTGACCATGATCGAGCTTTCCGACGAGGAAGAGGATCTCGATATGCTTGAGGAATGTCAGCGCAGTGTTGACGCATTTATCAAGGAGCTTGACGCTCAGACCCTCAGCACTCTGCTCTCGGGCGAGTATGACGGCAAAAATGCCATTCTCACCTTCCACGCGGGTGCAGGCGGAACGGAGGCTCAGGATTGGAATCAGATGCTTGTCAGAATGTATACCCGTTGGGGTGAGCAGCACGGCTTTAAGGTCAGCATGCTTGACTTCCTTGACGGAGACGAAGCAGGTCTTAAATCTGCCGTTCTCTGCATTGAGGGCGAAAATGCTTACGGCTATATGAAAAGCGAGGCAGGTGTTCACCGTCTCGTTCGTGTTTCACCGTTCGATTCATCGGGACGCCGCCATACGTCGTTCGCTTCTCTTGAAGTAATGCCCGAAATCGACGATACGATCGAGGTTGAGATCAATCCCGAGGATATCAGAATGGAAGTTTACAGAGCGTCGGGCGCAGGCGGACAAAAGGTTAACAAGACCTCATCTGCTGTTCGGCTTATTCATATCCCGACCAATATCGTTGTTTCGTGCCAGGTTGAAAGAAGCCAGCATCAGAACCGTGAGGTTGCAATGAGAATGCTTAAATCGAAGCTCCTCGAAATCAAAGAGAGAGAGCATCTTGATAAAATTGAGGATATCAAGGGTGAGCAGAAGGAGATCGGCTGGGGAAGCCAGATCCGTTCGTACGTATTTATGCCCTATACCCTTGTTAAGGATCACAGAACAGGCTATGAGGTCGGCAACATCAACGCCGTTATGGACGGCGATCTTGACGGATTCATCAACGCCTACCTCAAGCAGGCTTCACTGGAAAATAAATAAAGGGATGTTACTATGAATATCATTGACATTTCAAGACCGCTTCTTACAACCGTGGAGTATCCGGGCGATCCCGAGACGAGACTTGATACAGTCAGCTCGATCGCCGACGGAGACGAATGTAATCTTTCGGCAGTCTATGCCTGCGTGCACACGGCAACCCACGCCGACGCACCCTGTCACTTTCTTGACGGGGCAGAGACTATTGAGGATGCCGATCTGAATAAATATATCGGCCGCTGTACGGTTATTGAGGTTCCGCCGGGAGTTATAACAGGCGAATATGTCAACAGATATTTTCCGAAAAAGTGTTCCCGTCTCCTTATAAAAGGCGATTCACAGTCATTTTTTATGGAAAGCGCCGCTTATGAGGCGGTTGACACCGGTATATGTCTCATCGGAACGGACGCCGCATCCGTCGGAAAATCAGGCAATCAGATGAAACCGCACAAGGCTTTTCTGCAAAACGGTGTTGCAATCCTTGAAAATCTTGATCTTTCCAACGTGGCCCCGGGCGACTATTATCTTATTGCTTTGCCTGTAAAAATGGGCGCAATCGACGGCGCACCCGTCAGAGCGGTTTTAATTGACGACTATATATTGTGGAATAAAATTTGAGTAACGGAGGTCGGAAATGGATAATTTCATAAAGCAGGCGGCGCACGTAAAGCCGAGCGCAAATCAGCTCCGTCTTTTGACCGAAACACCTTTTTATGCGTTTATTCATTTCAGCCCGAACACATATACGAATCTCGAATGGGGCACGGGCGAAGAAGATCCCTCGATTTTTAATCCCGTTAATCTCGACTGTGACGGCTGGTGCAGAGCGGTAAAATCCGCAGGAATGAAGGGCGTTGTCATAACGGCAAAGCACCACGACGGATTCTGCCTCTGGCAGACAAAATATACCGATCACTGTATGAAGAACAGCCCATACAAAAACGGCAGGGGCGATATTGTCGCAGAGCTTTCCGAAGCCTGTCGGCGTCACGGGCTCAAATTCGGTTTCTATCTTTCACCCTGGGACAGACATTCCGAGCTTTACGGCACGGATAAATATAATGATTATTATAAGGCTCAGCTTACCGAGCTTCTGACAAATTACGGCGAAATTTTTCACGTGTGGTTTGACGGAGCCTGCGGCGAGGGCCCGAACGGCAAAAAGCAGGTCTATGACTTTGACGGATATTTTGAACTGATCAAAAAATATCAGCCAAATGCAACCGTATTCAATGATAAGGGCCCGATCCGCTGGTGCGGAAACGAGGATGGATCGTCACGCAATGCGGAATGGGCGGTTGTTCCGTCCGAACTTTGCCCAAACTGTGAAATTCAGACCGATCCGGGACCGTTCGTCGGCGATCTTTCGTATATGTATAATATGGATCAGAACATCGGATCGCTCAGTAATATAATGTATTCAAAGGGGCTTGTGTTCGCCCCGTCCGAGGTGGATATGTCAATCCGTCCCGGTTGGTTCTATCATGAGAACGAGGAACCGCATTCGCTCGACCGACTCTTCGACACATATCTTCGATCAGTCGGCGGCAACACGACGTTCATTTTGAATATTCCGCCGAAGCCTGACGGAACGTTTGACGAAAGAGATGTCAAGCGTCTCGGCGAGCTTGGCAAGGAGATAGAAAGCAGCTTTTTAAATAATCTTGCCAAGGGCAGGGAAATTAAAATCCTCCCATACTGCGGAAGTGAAACGCAGTGCACGGTTGAAATTGATTTCGGTAAAGAAGAAAAAATCAATTATCTTGAATTTTGCGAGAACATTGCCGATGGTCAGCGCATTGAAAGCTTTTTTGTTCAGAAATACAATGACAGCAGATGGGAAAACTGTTTTGAGGGAACCACCGTCGGCGCAAAAAGAATTGTCAGTCTCAACGGGCTGACAACGGAAAAAATCAGGATATTCGTTACGGCGTCGAGGGACAAGCCTGATTTCGGAAAAATTGCAGTTTATTAAAATCGGAGGTATGTTATGAAAAGAGTGCTTGATTTTATAATCAGCCTTTTTGCATTGATCATTCTGTCGCCGCTGTTCCTTTTTGTCTCGTTGATTATTCTAATTTCCGACGGGAAGCCTATCCTCTTCCGACAGAAGAGAGTCGGCAGGAACAACGAACTGTTTACAATTTATAAATTCCGCACGATGAAGCGGGGCACCGAAAATGTCGCCAGCGGAGAGCTTGAAAATGCAAACAGCAAGAACCAGAAAATATTAAAATTTTAGAAAGTTTCATTTCCCCATTGACATTTTCGGATAAGCATACTAATATAATGACTAAAGGTTAGCACTCGATAAAAG
>USJJ01000043.1 GCA_900554995.1 uncultured Ruminococcus sp.
TTACTCATCATCGCCCTCATCGCTTCATTGTGGTATTTTAATAACTATTCCCTGAAGCTGACCGAGCAAACGATATATTCCGACAAGGTCGAAAATGATGTAAAAATCGCTCTTGTATCCGACCTTCACGGCGTCAAATTCGGAAAGAACAACAGGAAAATATCAGAGCTTGTCAATGCGCAGAGTCCGGATCTGATATTTGTCCTCGGCGATATGTATACTCAAAATCACATCAAACAGATTGACACCGCTGTCAGCCTGATAACAGAACTTTCGCAAATTGCGGACACCTACATTATCACTGGAGATCACGATACGGATCAGGTATATAAAGATAAAATAAATGCCCTTGCCAATGTTCATCTGATGAACTACAAGTCTGCCGATCTCAAAATAAACGGCACAAATATCACCGTCTACGGAATCGACAATGTTTATTATTCCCCGACCTTTGATCTGCATAATGAATTTAATGAGCCCGATCAAAATCGGATGAATATACTTCTTGCCCACATACCGGATACAGAGCACTTTGAGAACTTCGGCGTCGATCTGATATTCAGCGGCGACACTCACGGCGGAATGACTCGCCTGCCGCTGTTGGGACCGATTTACTACAATGGTTTTGTCCTACCGAAGCTGACATATTCGGGAAGAATGACAGACAAGGGATTATATTCCTTTGAAGATAAACAAATTTTTGTAACCTCGGGTCTCGGCGACTATCCCGTGCCGTTGAGATTTTTTAACCGTCCCGAGGTATGTCTGATAACATTAAAAAACACTGATTAATAAAAAAGGAGACTGCAAAATGAGCTACGCTGACAAACTTTTCATTGATATGTGTAATAACATACTCGAAAACGGAACCGATACAAAGGGTGAAAAGGTACGCCCTCACTGGGCTGACGGCACACCCGCATACACTCAGAAGCTGTTCTGCGTTGTAAACCGCTATGACCTAAAAAAAGAGTTCCCCGCTCTCACACTTCGCCGAACAGCGCTAAAATCCTGCGTTGACGAAATTCTGTGGATATGGCAGAAAAAGTCAAACAATATTCATGATCTTCACTCCCATATCTGGGATGCATGGGCTGACGAGAACGGTTCAATCGGCAAAGCATACGGTTATCAGCTCGGCGTAAAGCATAAGTACAAGGAGGGTATGTTCGATCAGGTTGACCGTGTTCTCTATGATCTCAAGAACAATCCTTTCAGCCGCAGAATTATGACTAACATATACAATCACCACGACCTCAGCGAAATGGGACTTTACCCCTGCGCATACAGTATGACGTTCAACGTGACCGAGGGTAAAAACGGTAAGCTCGTCCTCAACGGTATACTTAACCAACGCAGCCAGGATGTTCTGACCGCAAACAACTGGAACGTCGTTCAGTACAGTGTTCTCCTTCATATGTTCGCTCAGGTCTGCGATATGGAGGTCGGCGAATTCGTTCACGTAATTGCCGACGCTCACATTTACGACAGACACATTCCGCTTGTCAAGGAGCTTATCACACGTGAGCCTCTCCCCGCTCCGACATTTTGGCTCAACCCGGAAATCAAGGATTTCTACGAATTTACGACCGACGATGTTCGCCTTGACAATTACGAAACACATGAGCAGATAAAGAACATCCCCGTTGCGATATGAGGTGGCAAAATGAAGCTAATTGCGGCAGTTGACAATGAATGGAACATCGGAAACAAAGGAGGCTTGCTTTTCTCCCTGCCCGACGATATGAAGTTTTTTCGCACAACCACATCGGGAAAGATTGTTATCATGGGCAGAAAAACGCTCGAATCCTTTCCGGGATCAAAGCCCCTGAAAAACAGGGTTAATATTGTCCTTTCAAGGAGCTCTCACAGCATTGACGGTGCTGAATTTGTAACAAGCGTCGATGATCTTCTCAAGAAGCTAAAGCAATACGACACCGAAGATATTTACGTCATCGGCGGTGCTCAAATTTATTCACTGCTCCTCCCCTATTGCGACACGGCATTGATCACTCACGTTGACGCCGTTGCCGACGAGGCTGACTCTAAATTTCCGGAGCTGAAAAACGGCGAATGGAAAATAGCCGAACAGTCCGATATTCTTGAAAATAACGGGATCAAGTTCCGTTTCACAACATATAAGAGGATAAAATAATGTTTAACGGCAAGATGAAAGCTGTCACATTCAGCTATGACGACGGTGTTACGCAGGATATTCGACTGGTTGAAATCCTCAACCGATATAATTTAAAAGCAACGTTTAACCTCAATTCCGAGCTTCTCGGCAAGGGCGGGAGTCTTGATATTCTCGGCAAAAGAATATCACATAAAAAAATAAAGCCGAGTGAAGTTACGAGCATATACAAAGGTCACGAGATTGCCGCACACACCCTCACTCATCCCGATATGACGGAGATGTCGGCTGACGAGGTTATCCGAGAGGTTGAACTGGACAGACTTAATCTCAGCGAGCTTTCGGGCACCGAGGTTATCGGAATGGCATATCCCGGCAGACAGCCGAATTATAATTCCAGAATTGCTCGGATTATCGAGGACAGCACGGGCGTCAAATACGCACGGACAACAATATGCAGCAACGATTTTTCGCCTCAGCGTGATCTCTACGAATTTCATCCATCGGCATTTCACCGTGATTGGGAGCAGCTATATAAGCTTGCGGAAAAATTTGTTGAGCTTGACCCGAAAAGCGAAAAGATTTTTTATATCTGGGGTCATTCCTATGAGTTTGACATAAACGACGAATGGGATAAATTTGAGGATTTCTGCAAATTCATCTCAAACCGAGACGATATATTTTACGGAACGAATAAGGAAATTTTGCTATAAAACATCCATAAAACGAAACAACCGGGCAACCCAATCGGATCGCCCGGATATTTTTATGCTGTTTTTACCACATCTTTGAGCTTATGAAATCGAACACCCAACTGATGATGGATTTAATGAGAGGAAGAACAACTGCAATTACCTGCGAGAAAATCTTCATCCAGTCAATCGACGGGTTAACTCCTGTGCCCTTCTTAACCGAAAGATCCTTTTTGATTGCAAAGGAATCAATATTCTCTGTCTCGCCGTTCTCGGTGTCAACGGTATAAGCGTCAAAATAGAGCGTATCGCCGACAATGCTTATGCCGGAGAACATCGACTTTGTGACGTTTTTGATTACCTCGGCTCTCGGGAAATACTTATCTGTAAGGCTCTCATCCTTCTGATTGTAGACCTTAACGCCCGAGCATCCGCTGATCTCATAGACCGTTCCTACCGGATTCATCTTAACGGTATACTCCTTACCGTTGAACTCGGCGGTTGATGTTGTTACGCTCTCAACCTTGTTGTCGATCATAGCATCCGTTCTGAGATAAACGTGATCGTGTCCCTGGAATACCATATCAATTCCGAGCTGCGGCATCAGCTTGCAAAGCTCGTCTCTGATCTTGCAAACGTCCTTATCCTTGTAGTGGGAGCCGTTTGAATACATCGCCTTGTGCAGTGCAACAAACTTCCAGTCGGCGTCGCTCGACTGCATATCGTCGATAAGCCAGTCTATCTGATCGTCACTGAGACTCTTATCATCATTGAGATTATTCGTGTTAAGAACAGCAACATGGACATTGTTATAGTCGAACGAGAAATAAATGCCCGACTCCGTCTCCTGTTCGGGAACGTTTGAGTAATAGTAGTTCTTTTCAATTGCATATGAACCCATACCCTCGTGATTACCCGAGGCGGACATCATCGTTGTGTCCATAAGCGTGTCGGAAGCTGTGTTGAACAGCCACTGCCACTGTCTGAAGTTATCGCCGTGGTCAACGTTATCACCTGTGTTGATGATGAAATCACTGTCATACATCTTATAGGCTGTTTCAATTACCTTTGCGAAAGTCTCATACTGCTGTTCCGACTGGGACTGCGGATCGCAGACGTGAACGAACGATGTTTCATCCGAACCGTCAGCCATCTTGAATGTACCGACCTCGCTCCACCAGTTTCTTGAAGCGTCGCCGACACGGTAAAGATACTTCTTGCCATTTTCAAGTCCCGATACCTCAACAATATGTCTGTTCATCGGGAACTTGTAGTCCATAATTCCGAGTACGCCGAGGTCAACGCCCGGATATTCTCTTTCGGTTCTGACTGTCTTGGTATTTACCTTAACACCGTAAGGCACGATATTTCTGCCTGTGAATACCGGATTTTCGGAATACGGAATAATCTCGATATCCGTTCCCTTAACGCTTGTCTTTGTGTACCAGCTTACATTTCTTGAAGTCTGATCAGCGCCGAGAGTTGTCGAAACGATTGTCGGCAGTCTGTAATTCTCTCTTGTTGCGACGGGAGTTACCTTGCCGTCATAGACGATTGTTGTGTTAACGTCCTCAATATAATTGTCGTCATAAGCAAATTCGCACGCAACATTTGCAAGCGTCTGACCGATTCCCTCAAGCTGAGTGTCGGTGAGATACTCTCCCATATAATATTCGGCGATACCCCAAAGTGACTTGAAATCAACAACTCCGAGCTTGTTTGCCGCCTCAAGAATCTTGTTGGAAACATTGAGATAGCTTGTGTCGCCCATAAATATTACCATCATTGTTACTGTAAGAATTTTACCGACACATTCAAGCGTCGTTCCCTCGGGGAAGAATGCACCGAGATTGAGATCAAGATCCTTGAGGATCTTATCCTGAAGAAGATCGTTTGAAACGATATCAACAAGCACATCAAAAATATCAAATATTGTGTCACCGTTGTTGAGCTGATCAATGGCATCCATCATAAACGGATCGTCCTTCATATGGAGCTTGCCCTCATATTTATAAACAACAATGCACTCCAAAAGATCCTCAAATGTGCCCGGCTTTGTTCTGTCGCCGAAGCCGTATTCGTCAATGAATCTCGTGTTCGGCAGATCGGAAACCTGAACATTCAGCAGCTTGTTGATCGAATTGACAAGATACTGAGCTGTTGCATCGGGATCAGTAAGGTAGTTTTCATAAATCTGATTGAGGAGATCCTCGATAAAGCCCATAAGATTCTTTGTTGTGAAAAGCTCTGTGTCGCCGATCTTAAGACCGTCGCCGAAAAAACCTTTTACAAGTCCCTCAATATCAAGTCCCATACCCTTAAGGGTTTCAAGAACACCGTCCTTGGCAAACTTCTCGGAATAGTCTCCAAGCATACCGCCGAGCACATTGAGCGCCGTTGCGGAAAGTCCGCCCTCGCCGAAGAACGAATCTCCCAGAGATTTAATTCTGTAAGGCGTTGCATATGTCTCGCCGTTAACGGTAACGGGAAGAACACAGTCAACATCCTTACTTTCAACCTTCATTGTCGTCTTGCCGTTAACATCGGTAACAGCGTTAACCTCACGGAAATAGTTAGGAAACGCCGTAAGCGAATCCGTGCAGATCTCAGTCAATGTTTCACCGTCGTCGGTGAAGGTCTGAGCAATGTCGCTGTCGTGGATATGACCCGTGAACGAGAAGTGCATACCTGCGTCAACGAGCTTGTCTGTCAGCTCCTGCCAGCCGTCGATAACAAAGCCTCTGATGATTGTGTATTCACCTGTGAAGTGAGGAACGAAGTTATGGTGACTGACGCCGATAACAGTCTCGCCCTTTGCCTTTGCATCGGCAATTTCACCGAGAACCCAGTTCGTAGCCTCGGTCGTAAGGCAGCCTGCCGTTTCGGCAAGGTCCTTGCCCTTTTCCGTTACGTCGGAGCTGTATTTGCCCGTATCCATAACGATGAATCTGTAACCGTCGGCACGTACAGAGTACGAAAGCATATTTGCCTTGCCCTTTGACGGGGTGTATCTGTGATAAGCAAGGTCATAGCCGAGATTCTTGTATATCTCAAGGAAATCCTCGGGCGTTGTACGCTTTGCAGGCTCAGCCTTGCCGTTTTCGTACGTTGTGCCGTTTGCCTTGTTTATATCGTGGTTACCGTTGATTGCAATAACCTGAATATCCGTCTCTTTTTCAAACCTTTCAAGCCTTGCGGCAAGAGCTCTGTGAGCCTCATACTCACCGTTGGAGGTGAGATCACCCGAAAGGATAAGATACTTCATGCCGTTCTTCTTGGCATGCTCCGCAATTCCTGCGAGAGCCGATTCAAGAATACCGACCGACTGATACGGCTCCCTTGCAAGCGCAGTCTTGGTGCTCTCCATGAAAGCCTCGTTGTAATTACCTGTCAGTGTCACCGGATAATAGTGCATATCCGACATAACGGCAAAGTTTACTTCCTTGTCCGTAGTAAGGCCTTTTTTTATCGCATCTGCCGCCGATGAGCTCATCGGAACGATTGATAAAATCATTATCAACGTCAGCACAAAAGCGATAATTTTTCTGCTTACTTTCTTTGTCTTATTCATTTTCCAAATAATCCCCCTTCATTTTTTTTGGTAGCACCGCACAATTAAAATGTGCGAAATGCTTTTATATGGATTTCAACAAAGACTTAAGATTAACAAGTGCGTTCGGCACGCCCTTGGCGATTTTGCCGACACCCTTTGCAACGTCCTTACCCTCAAACACCTTGAGAAGTCCGTCCGCCATATCTTCGGTGAACAGTCCGTTGCTCATTGAAACATAGTTTCTTATCGGAGTTTGCATGATTGTATTTGTAATCATTGAGCTTCCGACTCCGCCCTTCGGCTTCATCGCAAGATCAACGGTATTGTAAATAAACTTTGCCAGACCTTTGCCCCTGCTTCTTTCGATTGAGTTGTTAAGGCTGTCGTTTGTAATTTCGGGAGCAAACTTAAATTCGCCGCCGTAAACAGCCCTGAAATCAGCCTCTGTCGCTCTTGCGGGATCGCCGTCGAAGTAAATGCCTGCCGTGTCTCTGAGATCAACGATAGACGAATCATCTTCCGATTTCATCTTCACTTCCGCTTCAAGTCTTATATCTCTTGACGAAGCGCCGACAAGGATCTTATATTCGCCGCTCTCAACCGACCAGTCGTTTGTCGCAGTGTTCCAGAACGTGAACGCTCTGTCATCGAGTTCAACCGTGACCTTCTTCGACTCGCCCGGCCCAAGGTAAACCTTCGCAAAGCCCTTGAGTTCCTTGGGCGCTCTGAATATTTTGCTGACCGGCTTTGCAACATACACCTGAGCGATCTCGGCACCGGCAGTATCGCCTGTGTTCTTAACGGTAAACGTTACCTTTGCGCCCTCGCCCTTTGTGAGGTTCTTCTTTCTGAGCTTGATATCCGAATATTCAAAGCTCGTGTACGAAAGTCCGAATCCGAACGGGAATCTGACGTTTTTCTCTGTTTTGTCGTAATATCTGTAACCGATGAAAATGCTTTCACGGTACTGAACGTCCTCTTTTGAATCGGGATATCTGAATGAGCTCGGAGTGTCCTTAAGGCAGATAGGATAAGTCTCGGCGAGCTTGCCGCAAGGATTTGCCTTGCCCGTAAGTACATCTACAATCGCAGGAGAAACCGACTGTCCGCCGAGGTATGCGTTGACAATCGCCTTAACATCGTCCGCCCATGGCATCTCAACGGGAGAGCCACCCTCAAGAACGACAATAACATTGTCGTTCACACGGCTGACCGCTTCTACCAGTCTGTTGTGTCCCTCGGGGAGCTTCATTGTGCTTCTGTCAAAGCCCTCCGACTCGTAATCATCAGTCAGTCCGATGAAAACGACAGCCTTTGAGGCATTCTTTGCAAGATTGCAAGCCTCGGTTATGTATGCGTTCTCGTTCTTTCTCTTGCCGCTCCTGTCGTAGCCGTCGGCAAATTTAACGCTTATCGGCGAGTTATTAAAGGCTCTTCTGCCGCTGTCGATCATTGTCGGATTGATTATTGAGCTTCCTGCGCCCTGATATCTCGGATTATCGACAAATGAACCGATAACCGCAACATACTCACCCTCAACACGCTTGAGTGGAAGAATATTATCGTCATTTTTGAGAAGCACCATCGACTGCTCAGCAATCCGCCTTGCAAGGAAATTGTGCGCCTTAACATCAAATTTATATCCGGGCTTTTTATTCGCCTTGCCCTTGAGGATAATATCAACAAGCTTGTCAACTCGCTCATCAAGGGTATTTTCGTCAATAACTCCGCACTTGACGGCTTCAACGATCTTTGCGTCATTAACTCCGCCCGAGGACGGCATTTCAAGGTCATTACCTGCGTTAAGTCCCGCAACTCGGTCATTGACTGCACCCCAGTCAGAAACAACATATCCGTCAAATCCCCATTCTTTTCTTAAAATA
>USJJ01000044.1 GCA_900554995.1 uncultured Ruminococcus sp.
GAAGCATATGGTCGATCAGCAGGATCTTTTTGAAAATCAAATCAAGAATGCGGACGTCAATCTTGACGGACAGGTCGATTCAAGCGATGCGCTGCTCATTCTCCGATATTCCGCGGGTGAAATTTCCGCCATTCCGTACGATGAACAGAAAGAAATGCTTCTTAACAGTTCGCTTAGGAGAAAGCAGACGGTTACAGCAGGTAGCTTCACTTCAACGGCGCAGGTCGTCAACGAGTGGGACAACAACGACGGCACACATTCTTACCAGGTCAATCTGACAATCCGCAATGACTCCGACAGCGACTCCGACTCGTGGAAAGCGGCAGTCAATTTCGATAAGGAAATTGTTTCCCTTACAAAGAGCTGGGACTGCAATACCTTTGTTGAGGGTAAGGGCGTAACGCTCGGCGGCGAGGAAATTGCCGCAGGCGAAACCGCTTCCTGCGGATTTATCATAACGGCGGAAAAAGATATAGCATTAATTAAACTGACAGTGAGGTAATTAAGATGCAGAAAATCGGCAAAAAAGTAGTATCCGTAATTCTTTCAAGTATCATTTGCGTTTCGTCCTGCATTATTTTTGCAAGCGCCGAAAATAAGCCGACAACGGTCGAGGTCAACAGCTTTGAGGCGGCAACGCAGGAGCTTACCAATCAGAAACACGTTGACGAACTTGAAGCCGACGAGGTTTATCCGACGATCATTATTCACGGAATCGGACAGGCAACTACATATATGCTCGATGAGGACGGCAATGACGCCGTTGATCCCGACGGCAAAAAGATCACGGGATGGCCGATTTATTTTTATGTGCCCGAGCTTGTAATCAAGCTCATCGGTCCTCTTGTCGCATCACTCGTTACTCAAAAGGACTGCGGACTTTCAAAGATGGCGTACAAGGCTGTTTATGATGCGGTCGATTACCTCGCGTATAATGAGGACGGCACACCGAAGAACGAGTTCCGTGTAGAGGGCTGCAACAATAAGTCTGCCGCAGACTGCACTCCCGAGGAAAAGGATATAATTTACGATCACATTCCGATTGAGGAATACGCAGAAAAAGTCGGCGAAGAGAATCTATATTATTTTGCATACAATTCATTCGGTGATATGTATGATATAGTCGATAATCTTGAAGCCATTATCGAAAAGGCAAAGAAAGAGACGGGCAAGGATAAGGTCAACCTTATGCCGATCAGCCTCGGCGGCGCAATTTCGGTTGCATATGTCGGAGAGCATCCGCAGGGAGAGGATATCAACAAAATTGTCCTTGTTGTACCGGCGGCGGACGGATCGGAAATTGTCGGCAAAATTATGCTCGGTCAGCTTGATTACAGCGACGCAGGTCTTTACAGAAATATGTTCACAAAGCTCGTCGGTGTAGATGATTATACAGGCTGGCTTATCAATATCGCAGTCAGAATCCTCCCGAAAAAGGTTTTGATCGGACTGCTTGACGGAGTTGCCTCGGGCCTTGCGGATTCCGCACTCGCACGTATCACGACGATGTGGGGACTTGTGCCGTCGTCTATGTATGACGAGCTTTCCGAAAAGTATCTTGTGAAGGGTACAAAATTTGCCGATGACGTTGAAAAATTCCATATCTCTCAGGTGAATTATATAAAGAATCTTAAAAATTATGAGGCAAACGGCGCAAAAATTTATGACATCACGGGTTACGGACTTGAGCTTTACAGCCTTATTGATTCCGACTCCAATTCGGATAAGATCATCCATTCTGCGTCAACATCACTCGGTGCAACCTTCAGCAAGGTAAACGAAAAGTTCCCGACCGATTACAAACAGCAGGCGCACCCGGAGGCAAACTTCCTTTCTCCGGACGGTCAGGTGGACGCATCAACCTGCGCTTTTCCGTACACAACGTGGTTCTTCGGAAATCAGGATCACGAAAAACTCGCAAGGAACGATGTTGTAATTTCTCTTGCAACTCAGCTCCTTACAGTCAAGGATATCGACGTTTTCACAACGGCTGAATATCCGCAGTTCAACGGCCACAGAAATACAAGAGATCTCAAGAAATATCTTGCAGAGGCGGAGGAGATTGATCTTTCAACGCTTACGCCGGAGAATGCTCAGAGACTTACCGCCGCAATCGAAAAAGGCAAGGCTGTTCTTGCGACAACGATCATTGTTGAGGGCGAGGCAGAGGCTGCCGAGAGTGAGCTTTACAATGCTCTTGCCGAGATCGGCGTTCACGAAAAGAAAGACACAACCAAGGATAACGTTCTTCTCTTTATCTGCAAAACAGCAAGTGAACTTATCTATTATTTCTTCGGACCGAGGGGATTTTTTGATCCGATTTCGGCTATGATAAAATAAAACAGAATAAATTTACGGACTGTTGCATTAGTTCTCGGAAAACTAACTGCAACAGTCCGTTTTTATTTTTTGTCCACAACGGGAGGAATGAAATTTTCAATTGCATTCCGCAGCTTCGGATGACGGATAACAAAATGTATTGCGGGAGCCTTGCTTTTTGAGATCATAGCCCATTGTTTTTCGTGCATTATAATTTGCAGGTTTCGGAAGGTGTGAGCCGAGGTTTCTTTAAAGCTGTAATTCGGATGTTCGGCTGCAAATTTTTTTGAGCTTTCAAGGTGAGAGAAATATTCATCTCTGTTGTAGAATATATCCTTTTCACAGAAAATGCCCGAGAGCTCCAGCGACGGAGGATTTTCCGAAAATTCACAGTCGGAAATCAGAGGAATTTCATCCTCTATCGGATTGTATTTCAGTATATTTTCAACCCGCTTGCGCTGAGCCTCGGCATATCCGCAAATGTTTTGTAGCTGAGCGTCGGATATGCCGTGTCGGGAAAGAATTTTTATCAAGAGCTCTTCGCTGATTGTGTAGAGGGGAAGAGTGGACAAAATACTTCTGCGTCTGCCGTCCTTTTCGGAGTCGGCAAGCAAGAATGAGTTCAGATCGCTTTCCTTTTTACTTCGATAAATATCCATCAGCGGAAAAGCGTTTTTGAGCAGGTCATCGGCACGTCTTTTGTAATACTCAATTTCCTTTTTGGACTTGGTGAGATAGTATTTTCCGTCACTGTGACAGCGAGCAATGGCCTCGCCCGAGAGAGCGGCGGCACCCGATACTTTTAAGAAATGCAGAAAGACATTGTTCTGAACATTCTTAAGATAATACGGCGAAATCTGTCCCGTCATATACATCGGTATCCAGCTTTCAAGGCCGAGCATCATCTCGTCAAAGGAACGGTCGATGTTGTGGATCTGATTAAGATGTAGACCTTTCTTCAGCATCAGTGCCATTCCGAACATCCACTTCTTTGGGAACTCCGGATCTTTTGCCATTTCTTTTAGGGGCATATCGCTGTACATTGTTACGGGCTCGGTCGATTTTGAAAGAACGGTGGCTTTTAGAAAATCAAGCTCGCTTTCCATCATTTCTTCAAGTCCGAAATATGTTTTTGACAACGGAAGCTGAAACGGAACCGACGGCACCTTAAGCTTATCAAACTTTATTACCTTAATATATTCATTCAGATCAAATTCATCCAGCTTGCTTAAAAATTCGGTAACACTGTCGGGCTTCGACTTTACCGACTGCGTTTCGAGCAGCCAATTTTTGATGAGATGAGATCTTTCCGAGATATTGTCAACCTCGCCGACATTAAAACCGAGCAGCTCGGAAAGCGCCGCCAGCTCGGCCGGAGCCTTAATTTCCCGTGAAACAAAGGAGGCTATTGCTGAAGCAAACTGTTCCGGGTCGGCAGGTCTCCTTGTGCCGTTCCGGATGCGGAATATCGTTGAAACGTCATAGTTAATGTATTTGCAAAGTCGGTTCAGATTGATATTGAGAGCGGAAATCAGTGCATTAAAATTCTGCCGCAGATTTTCCTTGTCTGTTGTAACAAAATCATCGCAGGAGCAAAATTCGGCTTTTACCGACTCGAAGTCAATTTCTGAAAAGCCTTTTTTTCGTGCAGTCCGGACAACGGCGGTGCACAGCTTTTCAAAAGCGTCCGTGCCGAGCTCGGGAACCCTTTCACTGTTTCTGTATCGGCTGAGAGTCGCCTCCGATATGCCCGACGCCGAGCAGAGATCCTTTGCGGTGCAGGAAAGAACGGATATATATTCATTTATTTTTTCACTGAATTTCATAAGAAAAACCTCGACAAAAATTAAGGCGAATCCGCACAGATTAAGGCGCACACCTTGCTTGAATTGATTATACATTATGTTAAAGAAAAAATAAAGACAATCGTGCCACATAATTCCCGATTTGGCATTTGACATTTCGGAAATATGCTTTAAGAGACAGGTCGGCATATGATAAAATATCCGTACAGACAGGAATCAAAAAATATTGATATAAAAGTTAAAAACGGAGGTATGGATAATGGCAGAATCAAGAATGTTTATGTTAAACGGAACGGATGTGCAAACGGTTATCGCGCGTCTTGAAAATTTCTTTCGTGCCGAAAAGGATATGGAGGTCCAGAGCTCACGGACAACGGACGGATATATTATGCAGGCAAGCCAGCCCAAGGACGGCTGGAAAACGCTTACGGGCATGAGACTGGCTGTGACCGTTCAGATAACCGAGATGGATAATCAGATCAACGTAACCGTCGGCGAAGGTCAGTGGTCGGACAAGATCGGCGCAGGAGCAATCGGCTTGTTTATTGCGTGGCCTTTGGCTATTACGGCGGGAATGGGAGCGTTTAAGCAGAAAAAACTTCCGTCGGAAATTTTCCGTGTGGTTGAGAGCTGCTTGCTTTCCGGAGGTAAGGCGGTAGTAATCAACGGTGCAGGGTCCGCCGTCACCGACGGAAATATTGTTTGCCCAAACTGTAAAGCGCAGATACCTGCGGAATCAAAATTCTGCAACCACTGCGGAACAAAGATCGGGTCAAAATGCCCCGCCTGCGGTGCAGATACTGTACCGGGCAGTGCCTTTTGCCCGGAGTGCGGACAAAAGCTCTGATTAATTGAAAATGGGAATGTTAATATAAAAGCGGCTCGGAATCGTTCAATGATTCCGAGCCGCTTGACATTAAGACTAATTGTTTTCCTTTATATATATCGCAACGGCGGTCATATCGTCACGGGGTTTGCCGAGCTTGCGCTCGCAGGCGGAATTGACGATAAATTCAGCCAGCTCTGTTGCACTTCTTTCCGTGTCCCAGAGCTTCAGCTCCTGCTGAATCCAACCGTTGCAGTCACCGAGAATTCCGTCGGACACCATAAGAATGATGTCCCCGCCGTCAAGCTTAGCCGTTGCCTTTGAAAATTCGATATCACGCAGAATGCCGATCGGAAGCGAAGCCTGCTCAAGCGCCGCAACGCTCTCACGGTGGCGGATAAAGCCTGCGGCAGCTCCCGCTTTCATAAAATCGGTTCGACCTGTGTAGAGATCAACGCATACAACGTCAAGGGTGGCAAGTGATTCATCGGAGCTTTTCACGAGCAAGGCGGAGTTTGCAATCGGGAGCGCACAGTCAAAGCTGAGACCCGATTTCACGAGCTTTGAAAAAAGCTCCGCCGCCATTGCCGAATCGACCGCCGCACGGCTGCCCGTTCCCATTCCGTCGCTGAGCACGGTGATATGTCTGCCGTCGGAGTCACGAAAGCTGCGGTAGTAGTCTCCGCAAACCTTTATATCATCCGCCGATCGGCTGAAAGCGCCGACCTCAACGCCGTAGATCATTTCCTGACCGAAGTTGAGCGTACATTCGTCACCACGGTCGTCAATCTCAGGCAGGTCAAGGGTTGTTCCCGTTGCCATCGACAGCGCTTCGGTGAATTGTGTGACGTTGAAATTTTCCCTCGGTCGGGAAACGGTGAGGTTGATTTTTGCCCGACCGAATTTGTCAAGGTAGCTCTCACAGCTTATGACGTTGAGACCGGACTCCTTTGCCTCGTTATTGCAGACGTCGGAAATTTCGGCGTTAAAACTGCGGTCGTCATCAAAGTCGCAGGCAATGTCCTTGAGAATATCAGCCATACTCTTGAACTGATCGGACATAAGTCCCTGCATCTGATCCACCTTGCCGCGTGCTCCGAGCGAGGCGACATAGCTCATATAGCGAAGGTTGATTTTCTCTTTCATATCGTCAAAACAGTAACACGATTCCGCAAAATTTTTCGGGAAGTGCATTTCGCCGAGCTGTGCGTGTTCGGACAATGCCTCGGCAATTTTATTTATCGTTTCGTCGGTCGGATTTTTAATTTCCTCCCGACAGCTTTTTTTAAGATCGCAGTTATCGCAAACCTTGCACCAGGCGGATTTAATTGCGGTTCGCAGTTCTTTTTCGTTCTGCGGCGCAAGCGTGCGCTGAACGGTGTCAACGCAGTCGGAAAGCTCCGTGATCGCCGCTGATGCATCATTCAGCCTTTTTGTGAGGACACGGCTGCTGTCGCTCTTGATATATATCGGCGTCGGCAGGTTGACCTTTTCGGACAGCGCTGAATAGAAACTGTCGGGAAGCAGGAGAAAAACGGTGCAGGCGACCGCCGATTCGGCAATCGAAAGATACGCTTTGAGAGTTGAATCAATGAGGGCGCAGACGGAAATGCAGCCGATAAAGCCCACCGCAGAGAGATACTTGCTCTTTCGTGACAGCTCTCCGCAAAGCAATCCCGACAGCGCATATCCGACACTCAGAAATGAGAGCTGACCGCTCAGCCCGATGCTTATACCGACACAAACTCCCGCAAGCGTGCCGCCGTTTCCTCTTTTCAGTCTGCCGAGCAGAAGAATTACGAACGAGAAAATTACGCCGACAAGAGAAAAATTGAAAACGGTGTATTTATAAAACGGCATCAGCAAAATTCCGCCCGTCAGGAGAGTTATCATATATTCCCTAGTCGTGAAGCGTGCAAAGTTCTTTTCGCCGAAGGTGAGAGAGGTGCCCTGAGTGAAAACATATGTGCCGACCGAGCAAAGCAGGGATTCGTAAATGACGGTCACAAAGGTCTCAATGTTGAATCCCGTCGCAAACATTATTGCGCCGCTGATAACGAACATACTCAAAAATGAATTTATGTAGGGAATATACTGCGTGATTCCGAGGTCAAAGCGGCGGCAGATCTCGTTTATCATAAAACAGAACAGAGCGACGGCGAGATATTTTACCGTGTCCGTTGCGTCGAAAAAAACAAATGAGCCGATCACCGTGCCAACGGTTGCGGCGGCGCATTGAGTGCCCGAGAGTGCGGCGATAAGCGAAACGGAAAACGGCGAAATTGTCCCCGTCACAAACGGGTTCATCAGCAGAAAGCCGAAGATGAATGCAAGAACGGTTTTCAGAACGGGTTTGAATTGAAGTCTCGTCGGCGTTCCGTCATTTTTAACGGTAATAAAATTTTTAACTCTTGTTTTCAGCATAATTTTTTCTCCCATGAGTTTATAATATTAAACGAATATCTTTATCTTTTACATTCTATAACCGCCGCCCCGAGAAACGGGTCGAAACGGGAAAGTGTTTTGTGGGAACATTTGAGGAACTTTGAAAATAAACGCCGTTTTATCTTGTATTTTGTCCCCGATATATGATACAATAAAAAAGATATTACGGAATCAGAATAGAGGATTAATATGGATAACGAAAAACGTGCAGAACGTGATGATCTTATAATAGGAAGAAATGCCGTTTCCGAGGCTCTCAAAAGCGGACGAGCGATTGATACACTGCTTGTTTCAAAGGGCGAGCGCAACGGCTCAATCGGACAGATACTTGCAAAGTGCCGTGACCTCGGCGTTGTAATCAAGGAGGTCGACAGGAAAAAGCTCGATCTTCTCTGCAATTCGTCAACACATCAGGGCGTGGCGGCTTATGCGGCGTCCCACGAGTATGCGAGTATGGAGGATGTTTTTGCCCTTGCCGAGGAGCGTGGCGAAAAGCCGTTTATAATAATCTGCGACGAGCTCGAAGATCCGCACAACCTCGGTGCGATTCTACGAACGGCTGAGGCAACGGGAGTTCATGGGGTTATCATTCCGAAAAGACGTAATGCATCACTGAGCTATATTGTCGGCAAAGCGTCGGCAGGTGCGGTCGAATATGTTCCCGTAGTCAGGGTTTCAAATATTGCTCAGACGATGGACGAGCTCAAGGAGAAAGGCATTTG
>USJJ01000045.1 GCA_900554995.1 uncultured Ruminococcus sp.
TTTATCGGTCAGTATGCCGAGCTCTACCGTTTCGCTCATCGGTAAATCAGCCGATACCCTTGCTGTCAGCTTCTGTCCCGCATAGTCAAGATACAGATAACTCTCGCTTCCCATAAGCTCACTGACCTCCAGTTTTGCGGTCAGGACCTTATCGGGATTTTTTTTAATGTACTCTGCGTCGGTTGTCACATCCTCGGGTCTTATTCCGAGCTTTACCGTTTTGCCTCGGTATTGTCTGATATCCCCGTTATTGCCGAATGAGTCCGTAATGTTTATCTCGTTGTTTGAAAGCGTTAGGTAAATGCCGTTCCCTCTGAAAGAAACGTTTGCGTCAAGGAAATTCATCTGAGGCGAGCCGATAAAGCCTGCAACGAACATATTAAACGGATGCTTATATAAATTCTGAGGCGAATCCACCTGCTGAATAACGCCGTCCTTCATAACGACGATTCTGTCGCCCATTGTCATTGCCTCGGTCTGGTCGTGCGTTACATAAATAAAGGTTGTGCCGAGCCTTTGATGCAGCTTCTTTATTTCCGTTCTCATATTTGTTCTGAGCTTTGCGTCAAGGTTTGACAGCGGTTCGTCGAGCAGAAATACGGACGGTGAGCGCACCATCGCACGTCCGAGTGCAACTCGCTGACGTTGACCGCCCGAAAGAGCCTTTGGCTTGCGCTTGAGAAGATGCTCAATGTCAAGCACCTTTGCCGCCTCACGTACCCGCTTGTCGATTTCTGCTTTTGGAACCTTTCTGAGCTCAAGACCGAACGCCATATTTTTATACACCGTCATATGAGGGTACAGGGCATAACTCTGAAAAACCATAGCTATGTCCCTGTCCTTCGGCGCAACATCGTTTACAATTCTGTCGCCGATTTTCAGTTCACCCTTTGTTATGTCCTCAAGCCCCGCAATCATCCTGAGAGTTGTTGATTTACCGCAGCCCGACGGTCCGACAAGTATAATAAATTCCTTGTCGGCGATTTCAAGATTGAAGTCATTGACCGCCGTTGTGCCGTCGTCGAATATTTTATATACGTTTTTTAAGCTGATACTTGACATAATTTATCCTTTCACGGCGCCGGCAACGATGCCTTTTATAATATATTTCTGACACGATAGATAGAAAACGACGATCGGAATGATAGAAAGCACGAGCATTGCCATCATAGCTCCCATATCTACGGATCCGTAGCCACCGCGCAGGTACTGCACGGCGATCGGAATTGTTTTATATTCGCTACCTATCAGCAGATAGGGGAGAAGATAGTCGTTCCAGATCCACATAGCGTCGAGAATCGCAACTGTAATTGCGGTCGGTTTCATAATCGGGAATACAACGTAAAAAAATGTTTGCAGAGGGCTGCATCCGTCGATCATCGCTGCCTCCTCAATTTCAAGCGGAACGGACTTTATGAATCCGCAGAACATAAATACCGCAAGTCCCGCACCGAACCCGAGATAGACAAAAATCAGCCCCCACGGTGTATCAAGCCCGAGATCCGCAACAGTTTTTGTCATCGTGAACATAACCATCTGAAACGGCACAATCATCGAAAAGACAAAGACGTAATACAGAGCTTTTGTAAATCCGTTTTTAACTCTGACAATGTACCACGCTGTCATCGACGTGAACAGTACAATTGCAATGACTGAAAATACCGTGATGAAAAGCGACCGGCCGAATGCGGCAGGGAAGCCCGTTTTTTCAATTCCGCCGATGTAGTTTTCAATTCCGGAAAAGGTCTCCGCATTCGGGAGAGCAAACGGATCGTCGCTTATATACAGCTTTCCCTTGAACGAATTGTAAAGAACGATTATAATCGGAGCGAGGAACGCGATTCCGGCAGCGATAAGAAGAACGTGTAGGATCGTTTCATTTATTTTCTTTGCAGTTATCCCGTTCATTGTTCTACCTCTTTTTTTCTCGTGAGTATAAGCTGTGCAAAGGAGATTGCCGCAACGATGATGAAGAATATAACTGCCTTTGCCTGACCGACGCCCTCCCAGCCGATTTTTCCGTAGAAGGTGTTGTAGATGTCAAGCGCGAGCATCGCCGTTTGTTTGGACGGTGCACCTGCGGTCAGCGCAAGATTCTGATCGAACAGCTTAAAGGAATTTGTGATTGTCAGGAACAGACAGATTGTAACCGACGGCATAACAAGCGGAATCGTGACGTGCCTGAGTGTTTGCCAGCGGCTTGCGCCGTCCACCTTTGATGCGTCCTGCAGGTCTGAGGGAATATTCTGTATTCCTGCGATATAGATTATCATCATATAACCGATCAACTGCCAGTTCATCATCACAACAAGTCCCCAGAAGCCGTATTTTGCATCGTAGGTAATTGTTACTCCGATGTTTTGCAGGATACCGTTGATTATAAGCTGCCATATATATCCGAGTACGATTCCGCCGATCAGGTTAGGCATAAAAAATACCGTCCTGAAAATGTTTGTACCCCTAAGCCCCTTGGTTAAAATAGAAGCGAGTGCAAAGGAAATAACGTTTATCGTTATTACGGACACAACCGCAAATTTTACGGTGAACCAAAGCGCATTGAGAAAATCCCTGTTTGAAAAGGCTTTGATATAGTTTTCAAATGCCACCCATTTTGCGTCAAGCACGGTTGTAAATTCAGTAAACGAAAGACCGAGACCGAGGATAAAAGGCACGGCGAAAACGATCGTAAATGCCGCAAGCGTAGGCAAAACGAAAACGGGAAACCATTTTTTCAGCGCCATATTATCCTCTCCTTCTTATGATTTTGAGTTTTTCCAGCTCTCAATTGTGGTTGACTTGACATTGTCCCAGGATTTTGAACCCTGAACATATTCGAGCAGAGCGTTTCCGAAATCGTCTTTAAACTCCTGGCTCGGGAAAGAGTTGAAAACCCATTCCACCGTTGTTTTGTCTTTTTCCATCCACTTGATAACCTCTCTTGCAAGAGGATCGTCGGGTTTTTCGTTTTCCTTAAAGGTGTTGAACGGAGAAATAAAATTAAGTTTGTTTACCACATAATCCTTGCCGGTTTCACTTGAAAACAGCCACTCAAGAAATTCAACGGAAGCCTTTTGCTTTTGTTCGGATACATTTTTGTTAATTGCAAGATAATTTTCCGTACCGATACAAAGCCCCTGCTTTTCTTCGCCGTCGATTCCGATATAAATCGGCAGATACTTAATATCGTCCGCCTTGACCGTATTTCCCTTGACCTTTGAAATCTGCTCCCACGCCCAGTTGCCGTTCTGAACCATTGCCGCCTTGCCGAGCGCAAATTCGGACATCGAATCTTCAACCGATTTGCCCGAAAGAAGTCCCTTCTCTGTTGTGGAATTGTTGATATAAAGGTCAAAAACGTTTCTGAAATTATCCGCATATTTAAAATCAATCGTTTTTGCATTATAAGCTGTCGATATTGCCGATTCGTCACTTATATCTTTCATCTCATAATAAACCGGCATATTCAAAAGATGAGTAGTCCAGCGCCATTGTTCTCCGCCCGACATTGATGTTGAGGCAAAAACACCCTCGATTCCAAGCTCGGATTTATGCTTTGTCATGTCCTCGACAACCTCTTTGAGAAGCTTAAAGCTTGTGATTTCCTCCGCTTTTGAAATACTTACCGATTTGTCCTTGAGGGCAAAATATTTTTCCATGATAGCGTTGTTATAGATGATTCCGTAGCCCTCAACGACATAGGGGATTCCGAAAATACCGTCGCCATCCTTGATTGCAAGATCCTTATCGGAAAGATAGTCATAGAGCTTTGTGTCCTTGAGATTCTTGCAGTATTTTGACCACGACTTATAGCCGACGGGACCGTTGATCTGGAAGATTGTCGGAGCGTCCGACTTTGCGATCTCCGATTTAAGAGTCGTTTCGTAGGTGTTGCTGGCGGCGGTGACGACCTTGACCTTGACGCCCTTTTCAGCCTCATATTTTTGAGCTATTTCCTTGTAGATATCCGCAATTTCCGGCTTGAAATTGAGAAAATAAACCGTGTTGTCCGCCTTTGCGCTGTTCATATCCGTTTCATTCTTTTTGCCGCACGCCGAAACGGTAAACAGAAGCACGGCGGCAGTTAAACAGGCAATGATTTTCTTCATCGTATTTTCCTCCTTTTTCTTTGGTAATCATTGATTACTCTTTTATAATTTTTAACACAAAGACGCGCCTTTATTCAAAAATAACACGATAGATTGTTGACTATTTTTAAATGTTTGATATAATTAAAATAAAAATAACGGGAGGTTTTACCTATGGTTAAGCACATTGTTTTTTGGAATGTCAGAAATGACGATCAAAAGAAGCACAACATGGAAGAGATGAAGAAACGCCTGACTGCGCTTGTGGGCAAGGTTGACGGGCTTATCAGTGCCGAAGTCGGTTTCAATTTCAACGAAAAAGGTTATGATCTTGCTCTTTATTCGATCTTCAAGGACAAAGCTGCTCTTGACGGCTATCAGGTACATCCCGACCATCTCAAGGTCAAGGAATTTGTTCATTCTGTAATCACCGACAGAGCGGTCGTTGATTTTGAATTTTAAGAGGCGACGGCTACAGATAGACATAGACCTATATGTGCGGAAACATTACCGCAAAGTCGGCAATTGCTGAAATGGACAAAAGAAAGTGGATAAAATGAAAACTTCAAAAAAGATTATTTCCGTAATTTTGTCTGTTATCGTTGCGATTTGCATTTTGGGCGGAATATTTTATTCCGTTGATAAGAAGCGGATCGGTAGCAACGAAGAACCGATTTTTGCCGTTAGGGTTTTCACCCTCAAGGACGGCGGAACCAAGGAATATTACGGCTTGGGCTACAAAATAATAATTTACAACAAAATGGGCGAAAACGGCGAGATTGAAAAGGATACCCGAGAAATCGGCTCGTTTATGCTCAAATATGAATAAAAAACGACCTGAACGAAAGCTTTATCTGACGCTAAGGTTAAAAATAAAATTTTAGCTGTCGCATAAGGCTTACGAATTAATGCAAAATTGGACAATTTATTTTGATATTTCAGACTCGTTAACTCGCTAAATCAGCCTCCCCTTATTGAGTAAGGGGAGGGGGACCGCTTGCGGTGGAAGGGATAAGACTTTAAAGTCTTTCTTTATCCCCTCCGTCGCTCATGCGACACCTCCCCTTAAATCATTTAAGGGGAGGCTTGACACTAAAAAGTTAACGTTAAGTTCTACATGTTCACATTGTCAATTGTTGCTTTATTTATGCCATATGCGGCAGCTTTCTATGAGGTGATATATTATGGGACTTAATGACACTGTTTCGGCGGAGAGGGTACACATCAGCTTCTTCGGTCTGCGCAACGCTGGGAAGTCCAGCGTGGTCAATGCCGTCACCGGCCAAGCCCTCTCCTTGGTCTCCCAGGTGAAGGGCACAACGACCGACCCTGTTCGCAAGGCGATGGAAATTCTTCCGCTCGGACCGGTTGTTATAATCGACACACCGGGCATCGACGATGAGGGTGAGCTGGGCGAAAAGCGAGTTCAAAAGGCAAGGCAGGTGCTTACAAAAACGGATATTGCCGTTTTGGTTGTCGATTCAACTAAGGGACTCGGTAAATTCGACAACATGATGATAGACTTCTTCAAGGACAAGAAAATTCCGTTTGTTATCGCTTACAATAAATCGGATTTACTTGAAAATGTGCCGGAGGCGGCGAAAAACGAGATTTATGTCAGCGCAAAGGACGACAAAAACGTTTATGAATTAAAAGAGAAAATTGCTTCATTCTGCAAGATGAAGCAGGTCGGCAAGGACATCGTTGCCGATGTTCTCGAAAAGGGCGACACGGTTATTCTCGTTATCCCGATTGACGAGTCCGCACCCAAGGGCAGAGTCATTCTTCCTCAGCAGCAGGTGCTCAGGGAATTGCTCGACAACAACTGTACGGCGGTCTGCTGTCAGGTGACGGAGCTTGACGCTACGATTAAAAATCTCGTCAAAAGGCCGAAGCTCGTTATCACAGATTCACAGGCTTTTGAACAGGTTTCCGCAATCGTTCCGGAGGATATCGGACTTACCTCATTCTCGATCCTTTTCGCACGCTATAAAGGCGATTTGAAGCAGCTTATCGACGGCGCAAGACAGCTCAAGGAGCTGAATGACGGCGATACGGTTCTCATTTCCGAAGGATGTACGCACCACAGGCAGTGCAACGATATCGGCACGGTCAAGCTTCCGAACTGGATTCGGAAATACACCGGCAAAGAGATCAATTTTGAATTTACATCGGGAACAGAATTTCCCGACGATCTGAGCAAATATGCCCTCGTCGTTCACTGCGGCGGCTGTATGCTAAACGAAACGGAGATGAAATACAGAATCGCTCACGCCGTTCAGGAGGGCGTGAAGATTGTCAACTACGGCGTTGCAATAGCACAAATGAACGGAATCCTTGACAGAAGTATAGCACCGTTGAATTTTTAATTTAATAGTTTAAAGGCTGTGATGAATTATTTCATCATGGCTTTTTTTCGTCAAAGGTAATTCTATCCGGCATCGCACCCTACGCAAGGCTCAGTAAAAACAAATTCGCCGGGAAACTTAATTATACTAAAAAACACTTTTATTTTCGGCAACAGTGTGTTATACTATATACTGTATTTTTATATTGAAAAGGGTAGTGAACTTATGACAACGCAAAATATAGCGGATTCAATTCGCTTTTGCTCGGTCAAAACCGATAAATTCAAAACCTGCCGTGTTAACATCAGTTTAGCTATGCCGCTTGACGAAAAAGCATCGTCAAGGGCGATTTTGCCGTATATGTTCCAGCGCAGGTGTGCAAAATATCCTGATTTTACATCATTGAACCGTGAGCTTGACGAGCTCTACGGCGCCGCAATCGGTGCAGGCGTAATCAAAAGGGGAGAGGCGCAGGTTCTCAACTTCAGCCTTACCGCAATTGACGACCGTTTTGCGCTCGACGGTGACAGGGTGGCGCTGAAATGCGCCGAGCTTTTGACGGATATGATCTTTGATCCTCTCACCGACGGCAACAGCTTTCCGGAGGATATCATTGAGCAGGAAAAAAGACTTCTTATTGAAATAATCGAGAATGAACGCAATGATAAACGCCGCTATGCAATGCTCAGATGTGAGGAGGCAATGTTTGCCGATGAGGCTTACGGAATAAACCGTTTCGGTACGGTTGATGATGTAAAGGCGCTCACCCCCGAAGCGGTATATGCCGCATGGCGTGAGGTTCTTGAAACGGCGACTGTTCAGGTGACAATGGTTTCAAGTATGAATCCTCAGCCTGTAATTGATCTCCTTTCTTCAAGATTTGCCGATATTGACAGACATCCCGTTGAGATTAAAACTCAATTTGTTTCGGGACTTCCAAAGCCCGAATATGTCAGCGAGACAATGCCGCTCAAGCAGGGTAAGCTCGTTATGGGATTCAGAACGGGTATGAGAAGCGAGGACGATATGATGCCTGCGATGAAGGTTGCCGTTGATATTTTCGGCGGCGGAACCTACTCAAAGCTCTTCTCCGTTGTCCGTGAGAAAATGAGCCTTTGCTATTACTGCTCGGCAGGCTTGTTCAACTCCAAGGGCATTGTAATGGTACAGAGCGGAATTGAGGACGCTAACGAGGAAAAGGCGAAGAATGAGATTGTTCATCAGCTTGCTCTCACGGCAAACGGAGAGTTCTCCGACGAGGATTTCTCGGCGTCAATAAAGAGTCTTACCGATTCGATCCTCAGCAATTCCGATACGCCCGAGGAAATCTCTGCATGGTACGCATCACAGATACTTCGCAGGGATATGAAAACCCCCGAGGAGTATGCCGATGAAATTAAAATGGTTGATCGGGCGGACGTTGTCAGAGCGGCAAAGACGATTATGCTTGATACAATATTTATGCTTAAATCAAGCGGGGAGGAAGAGTAATGAATATTAAAGAAGTTAAGAACGAACTCCTCGATGAAAAATATTACGACATTGATCATCCGTCGGGACTGAAAATTCTCGTTATGCCAAAGGCAAACTATTCGAGTACCTACGCTATTTTCGCAACAAAATACGGCTCAATCGATACGATGATTCAGATGAAGAACGGCGAGTTCAAGCAAATTCCC
>USJJ01000046.1 GCA_900554995.1 uncultured Ruminococcus sp.
GGCTGACGTGCATGCCCGTGTAGCTTTTCCACGAGTCGATTTCAAGGCGATTTGTTACGCAGTACGGCTCAATCTGCCTTATCTGATTTTTGAGTACGTTCGGGTTGAGTGTGTGCATTTTTTTGACCATTCCTTTCTTTGTAGGAAGTTGAAATATATAATTCTGAAATTATGTGCTATATTGAAAAATGCTTGTTTATATCGTGCTTAGCAGAATTTCACCAAGGCTTCCCCTTGAGGGGAAGGCTGATAAATGTCAGCAGAAAATTTACCTATAACACTCCACAATACCTGCATTGCCGCTGAGCTTGAATTTACCCTCGGCGGCAACGGGCATCAGGAAGTAATCGCCTTTCTTGATTGGCTTTTCGTAGCCGTCACCCGTGATTTTTCCCTCGCCCTCCGTGACAACATAGATCCTTGCGCCGTTGTCAAGGCTGAATTCGCCGCCCGAAAGCTCGATTTTCCTGACCGTGAAGCTCGTTGTCATTCTCTCGTCAATGAACGAAAGGTACTTTACACCGCCCTTGTCGCTGATAACGGCAGGATCAATGGGCGCAGGATATTTCAGGCTGACATCAAAACATTTCATAGCTGTCTTTTTGTCAATGCCAAGATACATCTCGTTGTCGCTGAGCTTGTAATCGCCGCACCAGCGCTCGGGCTGAATCGTGAAATCCGACGGCTCCTGAACCTCGAGAAGCAGGCAGCCTGCGCCGATTGCGTGAACCATTTTCGCAGGTATATAGACAACGTCGCCTGGCTTGACCTCAAAGGATTCGAGCAGATCCTCCATAACGGTTTTGCTGTTTTCACTCTCGTCGATCGCCTTTTCAAACTGCTCCATCGTCACGCCGTCCTTGAAGCCGTAGAAAATCTTTCCGCCCGGACGTGTGGCAAGGATATACCAGCTCTCCTCCTTGCCGTATGAGGAGTTAAAATACTTTCTTGAAAATGGCTTGTCGGGGTGTGCCTGAACGGGGAGCCGAATCGCACTGTCAAGAATTTTTGTCAGCACGCCGAGGTCGTCACGCTCACCGATAATTTCCTTTTTATATTTGTCAAGGGCGTCATTGAGATAAAGATCCTCGCCCTTAATTTTAGAGATACCCTCATATTTGTCCGTGCTTCCCTCATTGAGAGCATGAACGCTTGAAACGACCCATTCCTCGGGATAGTTGCCGTCCTCGGAATCGTCCGAGAAGAAGTCGGCGAAAAGCTTTCCTCCTTTGTAGACACGGAAAACCCTGTTCCGCTCAAAAAAGATCGGATAATTGTAAAACATATTTTAACCCCCTTGGTTATTCGTACCTGATAAGCTGTCTTGCCTCGTCAAGGCTCGGATAAATTCCGCTGCCTGCCATTGCCGAAAGTGCCGCACCGTAAGCGGCTTCCTCCTTATAGAGCGGAATACTGATTTTTTTGCCGAACATCTCGGCAGTCACACGTCTGAGCGCCGGATTTTTCCGTATTCCGTTGCCCGAGCAGACGATTTTTTTGCAGTCCTTGCCGATGAGCTTATACATATCGTGAAGCTCCCGAGACATTCCGATAATCGTCGAAAGCAAGATATCCTCGGGTGTAAAATTATTCTCGTCAATGCCCGAGTATGAGCCTTTGAGCGTCGGATCAAGCCTTGTTCCGCAAAATCTTGTGTCGGCAATGATTGAAGTTGTGCTCTTTTTTTCGAGAGCCTTATCAATCCTTTTGTATATATTTTCGCATTCTTCGCCCGTTGCAAGCTCCGCACATTTTGCAATGAAGCTCGCCGCAGTCGCAAAGGCTCTGCCGCCGCAGAGAGCACAACCGGCATAGAGATACTTGCCATCGGTAAACGGACGTGCTTCTATACCGTTCGGCGCATCTGCGCTGTCGCCGATAACCGAAATCTGCGAACCTGTGCCGAAGTTGAGCAATGCACTTTTATTGTCGCTGACCGAGCCGATGAAGCTCGCTTGATTGTCACCGAGAGCGACAGTGACGGGGATTCCGGCATATTCGCCGACTGTTTCAATCTTGTCCGTTACTTTCGGCAGACAGCTCAAATCCGTATTGAATTTTTTATTTTTAATGTCGAAAAGACCGAGCGAAGCGGCATTTGTAACGTGCATGATCGGCTCGGATTTTTTGCAAAGAGTTATTGCAATGTAATCGCCGATTGTCATTATGTATTTTGTCTTTTCTGGCACAAGTCCGTTCTCACGGTTATAGAAGTCGGAGACCAAACCGTAGCCTGCAAACGAGCCGAGACGCTCGGCATAGCTTTTGCCGTCCTTGTATTCAAGGTTGCCCCTGGCGTCCTGCCAGGTGTAAAGCGGAGAAATCGCCCTGCCGCTCTCGTCGGCGTAGAGAATACCGTGCATCTGATTGGAAATGCCGATTGCTTTTGTTTCGGCATTGCAGAGCTTTTTGACAATATTTTCAACGATTTCCGTTATCCGCTCGGGCGATTGAATTCGCTCATATTCCTTGTCGGTCTTTATGAACGAATCGTTGTTCATATTTACGGAATCGAGAATTTCGCCGCTTTCACAGTCAACGATAATTCCGCATATCCCCGTTGTTCCTATATCAATTCCGAGTGAGTTCATTTGGGTGCTCCTTTGTACGGCTTTCTTTTGATCAGCCTCCCCTTGAAGCAAGGGGAGCTTAATTATGTCTCAAAAGACTCTTCTCTCACTCCAAATTCGCCGATTTGGGATCGAGACGGCGAATGATATCCTGCTGGATAGCGGGGGGGAGAGGTCGAGGAAGTTTACGAATGTTCCGTGAATTCTCATAATATACACTCCGCTCGGTGCGTATTTCTCGGGCTCGGCAAGAACCTTTCTGAGAATTTCGGCTGTTGTGACGTTAACATAGAGGTAGAACGGAGAAACGCCCTCTTTAAGCGGATTGAAAAACAGCGGATTTACGATTTTATCCCTGAATTCAACGCCCTTGTCCTCATATGTTTCCGCCTTGAAATACTTCGGGTCAACGCCGAGGTGGGAGGCATAGCCGCCGTTGAACTTGTCAAACGGCATCTTCATATTTGAAAGCACACGGAAGCCCAGTCCGTTTTCGGCACTGCCGTAGAGCGGATCAACACCGTAGTTGAGCATATCACGGCTTTTTCTGCCGTCGGGTGTTGCGCCGACCCAGTAGCCGTAGAGAAGATGGGTTGACGGGGTGCTGAAATCGGGTCTGAACGGATTGCCGAGATAGTTTTTCTCGTTCGCAACCACATCGGCAACCCTTGATGCGATCTCGCCTGCCTCGTTGTCAACCTTTTCAATGTTGTTTCCGTATTTATCTGCACCGAGCAGGAAGTCACGCAAATCCTCGTAGCCCACAAAATCGGCTTTGAGTGCCGGAATGAGCTTATCTGCGTCCTGCGGTCTTTCTTTAAGCAGCTTGTCGATTGCTGCGAAGCAGTCGGCAACAACGGTTGTGCCGTGGATAAGACAGCCGCTTCCGTTATACTTCGTGCCCTGCTTGTGAATGTCTCTTGCATCGATTCCGTTGCGCTGACCGCCCATAAAGCAGGAGAGGAACGGAACACGCTGAGTTGAAATAGCCTCTGATGCGCCGTTGGCGGACTTAGCCATTTCGTGAGCAAAGAACTTCACGTTTTTATAGAATTCCTCACGGATATTTTCAAGCGGAGCTTTCTCCACGTTGCAGAGCTTTTCACCCGTGACGAGCGAATAGCCTCCCGTAAGGGTCATTTCAAGAATCTTCGGCAGGTTGAACCAACTGTTGGTCGTGTTGGCGTTGTCCTCGCCCATAATCAGCGGCTCCTGACAGCCTGCGATTGCGATATCGGGGAGATCATCCTTGTCAACGCCGTGTGAGCCGAGCGTTTCAAAGAGTGCGTCGTCGTTGAACATCGACGGAGTGAGAACGCCGGGAGAGAAGAAAAATCTGCCAAGCTCACGGTAGAGCTTTTCGGGAGTGTTCTTATGGAGCTTAACCGAGAGTATCGGCTGCGGCAGGTTCATATCGTAGTAAGCGTCAAGCAGCGCATATGTAGTCGGGTTTGTCAGATCCTCGCCGCAGACGCTGCGTCCGCTGACGATGATGTTCTGTGAGATTGCCCAGCTTCTGTCCGCAACATTGAAGAAAACAAGGAAATGCTTGAACAAGGCCGCAGTTTCGTCACGGTCGAGTCCGTTTCTGTACGGCTCAAAAATTCTGTCGGCATTTCCGACGGAGAATGCGAACGGGTTCGGAGCCTGCTCAAGGCACATCATCTGCCATAATATGATAAACGACTGAATTGCTTCATAGAGATTTTCCGCTCCGTTGAAGGGGACTTTTTTGAGCGTATCTGCCATGAGAATAAACTGCGATTTCTGCGGCTCCGGCAGAGCTTCTGCCTTTTCTCTTGCGAGCTTTTCGTATCTTGCGGCAAGGTCGCACGCCGCCTCAAGGGCGATAACAAATGCCTTGTAGCCGTTGCCCTCCTTATTATTCATCTCGTTGATGAGAGCTTTAAGTCCGTGCTTCAAAGCAAAACGGAAGTCGGGAATAAGATGTCCCGTAACCTGTTCAAAGAAATATATAACTTCCTTCGTGTAGCTTTCGCTTTCGGAATATACCTTTTTGAGCTTCTTTGCGTATTCTGTCTTGAGAAATTCGTCCTTGGCTTTCTTGATTCTCTCCTCGGTAAATTCCTCGTTCGGCACGATATCGCCGAAAACAGCGGCAGGGTCGCAGTAGCCTGCAAACTCCTCAACCCTGAACGACGGATTGATAAGCGCATAGCTTCGTGCAAAGGAATCGTCCTGAGTGCCTGCAAAGATCTGATTTTCGTCAAGGTCAATTGGGATATCCTTTACGATTTCCTTAATTATGAGAGCCTTTTTGACCTCCTCATCGTATTCGGCAAGCGAGTCGTAGATCTCAAGTTCCTTTTCCTTGGCGATGAACCAGCCGTCAAGTCTGTCCTTGGCTCTCTCGTGTTTGAAGAGCACCTTTGCCTTTTCGGTCACTTTTTCAGGCGTATAGATGTCAAATATCATACCGCTACCTCCGTTCAGGTTTCTATAAAATGTATGCCGTCCTTTTCGAGACGGTTTTTGAATATTTTTATTTGTTCATCGGTCACAAAGCCGTCCGTAATTTGATACTCCTCTGTCCATTTGCATTTGCCGTATTCGTGGTATGCGAGTATCTCAACAACGGCGTTTGCCATATCCATTTTTTTGAACAGCCCGGCAAATGGCTCTGGATCTGTGTTGACGTGATTTATCAGCGGGATTCTTATATGAAGCTGACTTCTACTGCCGGAGAGCTTTATCAGGTTTTCAATCGTCATCTTATTGCTGTGTCCTACATACCTTTTATGTATATCGTCGTCGGGATGCTTTATATCGACTATCATATAATCAACGTAGTCGGAAATTTCGCAAAGTCTCGGGCTTGAACCGTTGTTTTCGATAGCCGTATTTACTCCGAGCGTCTGCGCCTTTTTCAATACATATATAAGATCATCGGGCTGCAAAGTCGGTTCCCCTCCGGTGAACGTGACCCCGCCGCCGTCAAAGAACATCATTCGGCTGCGTTCAATTTCATCGACAACCGCGTCGTTCGGAACGTCCTCCGCTTTATCGGAATCAAGCGGCATACTCTCGGGATTCGAGCACCATTTACACCTGAAATTGCATCCCTGTAAATGATATACAAGGCGATTCCCGGGACCGTCCTGTGAATAATTAAAGCCTTTTTGTAAAATCCTCATAATAAGCCTCCGTATATTAGTTCATGCTAACATATTTTAACATTTTTTTCAACATATAAAGAATTTTTCAGCAAATATACAAAAATATGCAGTTCCAAACTGGGAATTTGCCCCAAAAACGCAGTTTTTTATTGCTGTTATGTTATTAAAGTTGACTTTTGAATTAAAAGCCAATATAATTTTATACGGTGAATAATATGCTTTTAACAATTGACATAGGAAATACCAATATAACAATGGGAATTTATGAGGGAGACGACCTACTTTTCACCTCACGTCTTGCAACCGACAGAAAGAGGACAAGCGATCAGTATTCCGTTGAACTTTTAAACATCTTCAAGCTCCATAACGCAAGCTGTCAAGGCTTCTCGGGCGCAATAATAAGCAGCGTCGTTCCCGAGGTTGTCAATGCAGTCGGGAATGCAGTTGAAACCGTCACGGGAGTAAAGCCGTATATTCTCACCTCGGACATCGGAACGGGGCTTAAAATCGTCACAAACACCGAGGGCTTTCTCGGTGCGGATCTGGCTGTTGCCTCGGTTGCGGCGATTGAGAAATACCCCCTGCCCTGCTTCATAGTCGATCTCGGCACGGCGACAAAGATCATTCTGATCGACGAGGACGGAACATTCCTCGGCTGTACCATTTCGGCAGGTGTGGGAATTTCGCTTGAGGCTCTTGCAAAAAAGACCTCTCAGCTTCCCGCCGTCAGTCTGAAAGCCCCGTCCACGTCAATCGGAACAAACACGGTTGACTGTATGAAATCGGGAACGGTTTTCGGCACTGCGGCAATGCTTGACGGACTCACGGCACGAATGGAAAGGGACTTTGGGAAGGATGTCCCGACAACCGTTGCCACGGGAGGACTTGCGGAAGAAATCGTTAAACACTGTGAGAGAAAGACGGTATTTGACGAGAATCTTATTCTTGAGGGTTTGAAAAATATTTACAAACGGAAGGGTAATTAAAAATGAAAAGCAAACTTACCGGCGAGGGAAAGGAAAAATCTATTGCCATAGCGGTACTGACTGTACTGATAGTAGTTATGAGTCTCACGCCGCTCGGATATCTGAAAATGCCGCACGCATCAATAACATTTCTGCCGCTGCTCGTGGTAATCGGAGCGGTACAGTACGGACCGCTGTGCGGACTTTACCTCGGAACAGTATTCGGAATTTCGAGCTTTATACACTGCTTTGACCCGAGCTACACGTTCGGTCAGACGTTCATTCATATCAGCCCTTTTCTTTCGCTCCTCGTGTGTATAGTACCGAGAGCACTTATGGGACTTTGCTGCGGACTGACGCACAAGTGGTTCAGCCGAAACTGTTCGCCGCTTTTTTCAAACATTGTTTCATCGTTCGGCGGCGGATTTCTAAACACGGTATTTTTTGTTGCGGCTCTTCTTCTGGCATTTTACAGCAGTGACTACATACAAAATCTCGGATCGAATCTGACTCAGATTATCAGAACGCTGATAACCTATAACGCATACATCGAGTGGCTTGCCTGCACGGTAATCGGAACGCTTGTTCCGTGCATAAAAACAAGACTGAAGCAGAAAAACAATCCCGATGAGGTTGAATCGAAACTTATCTGATTGTTTGTGGCGGAAATTTTGAAAAAGAAAAAGCAGCATAAGTATTTTTTTGCGCAGGGAATTATTATATCTTGTAAGGGCGGCCGTCGGTCGTCCTTTTTGTTTTGACCGCCGTGCATGGCCGTGGATTCCTCGGGAAAGGAGCATCGGCAATTCATCAAGCCTTGACTTTTTTTTCATAAGGTGTTATTATTTCTGCAACGGCTGTGATAAAGAGGATCGGAGCAATGCTTTTCAGAGAGTCGGCGGTTGGTGCGAGTCGGCAGTTGAGCTTCAACGATCTATGGCTTTTGAGCCGAAAGCCTGAACCGACAGTAGGGCTTTCCGTATGGCTGCGTTAAAGCATTGAGTGGTATTCCGAAAGGGATTACAAATTGAGTGGTACCGCGGGTTAATTCTCGTCTCAAAGTTATCTTTGGGGCGTATTTTTTTACCTATTTTTTCACTTAACATGACAATAATAAACAGAGGAGGATATGTAATGAGCAAAGGAAAATTTTACATTACGACCGCCATCGCTTACACTTCGCGTAAGCCGCATATAGGCAACAGCTATGAGATCGTAATGACCGACGCAATCGCAAGATACAAGAGATTGCAGGGCTACGACGTTTTCTTCCAGACCGGCACGGATGAGCACGGT
>USJJ01000047.1 GCA_900554995.1 uncultured Ruminococcus sp.
CGCGCCATTTCCTGAAAAAACTTGACAAAATTTTTTGTTATGGTATCATAATTATACATCCATTGGGGAGTAGCTATGGGGTTAACCTATCTGCTGTCACCACACGCTTTAAAAACTTGAAATATTAAGTTATTTTTAGCTGGCAGCAGACATATGCGATTTTTTCGTGTTTGATGCAAGACCTTTGGCAGACACTAAGTCTGTCAAAGGTTTTTTGTTACAAAAAGGAGGTCATTTTTTGAAGTATTATCTCGAAAATGTGAAAGAGGTTCTTTCACAGACCGGCAGCTCCGAAAACGGTCTCAGTTCTGCCGAGGCAGCAAAACGACTTGAGAAAAACGGAAAAAATAAGCTCAAGGAAGCCGAAAAGGAGAGTATGTTTAAGAAGTTTATCAACTCGCTTGCCGATCCTATGATCATTATGCTTCTTGTTGCGGCGGCAATACAGGGTGTTGTTGCTGTTATTGAGGCGGGCGGCAAGCCTACCGTGCGTGACTTCGCCGATGTGCTTGTTATTCTTGTTGTTGTTATTATCAATACAATAATGAGCCTTGTTCAGGAGAGCAAGGCAGAGGCGGCAATGGACGCTCTTATGCAGATGACGGCGGCAACCTCAAAGGTTCTTCGTGACGGCGAGGTGGTTGTTCTCAAGAGTGAGGATGTCGTTGTCGGCGATGTTATTCTTCTTGAGGCAGGCGACGCAGTTCCCGCAGACTGCCGAATCATAGAATCACATTCAATGAAGGTTGAGGAAGCGGCTCTCACCGGTGAATCCGTTCCCGTTACAAAGATGGTCGACGTTCTTATGCTCAAGGACAGTTCAAAGGACGTTGCTCTCGGCGACAGAAAGAATATGCTTTACAGCGGTTCTACGATCGTTTACGGACGAGGCAAGGCTGTTGTCACAGGCACTGGAATGAACACCGAGATGGGTAAAATTGCCGACGCACTTAACTCGGCGGAAAAAGAGGAAACTCCGCTTCAGAAGAAGATGGGTGAGCTTTCACATTTCCTCACAAAGCTCGTTATCGGCATCAGCGTACTTGTTTTTATTGTCGGCGTTATCGAGACGCTTGTTCTTTCCGATCAGGGATTCTCATGGAAGCTGCTCGGCGAGACTTCACTCAATACATTTGTTGCAGCGATCGCTCTTGCGGTTGCGGCTATTCCGGAGGGACTTCCCGCCGTTGTTACAATCATCCTTTCAATCGGCGTTACGGCAATGAGCAAACGACAGGCTCTTATCAGAAAGCTGACCGCTGTTGAAACTCTTGGTTGTACTCAAATCATCTGTTCGGACAAAACCGGTACACTTACCCAGAACAAGATGACGGTTGTTGACCACTACGGTGAGGACGAAAATCTCCTTGCTAGGGCTATGGCGCTTTGCTGTGATGCGGAGATTGACGCAAACGGCAAGGTTACGGGCGAGCCGACAGAGGCGGCACTTGTTGCTTACGCTTATTCACTCAGTATGCACAAGAATGATCTTATCACTGCCGCACCCCGCATCGGCGAGGCTCCGTTTGATTCGGGCAGAAAGATGATGTCCACCGTTCACAGGACGGCAGACGGAATCGTTCAGTATACCAAGGGTGCGCCTGACGAGATCCTCAAGAAGTGCAAGTTTGCCCTTGTGGGCGACAAGGTTGTCGAAATTACCGATGAGATCAAAGCCGCCGCACTTAAGGATAACAAGAGAATGGCAGACAAGGCTCTGAGAGTTCTCGCCTGTGCATATAAAAATTATGACTCCGCTCCTGCAAATTTTGATCCCGAGACTCTTGAGAATGACCTTATTTTCATCGGTCTTACGGGTATGATCGACCCGGTTCGTCCGGAGGTTAAAGCCGCTATTGACGAGTGCCGTCAGGCGGGAATCCGCCCCGTTATGATTACGGGCGACCATAAGGATACCGCCGTAGCAATCGGTAAGGAGCTCGGAATTATCAGCGACGCATCCGAGGCTATTATGGGCGCAGAGCTCGATAAGTTCAGCGACGAGGAGCTCAAGGAGCAGGTTACCAAGTATTCGGTTTATGCACGTGTTCAGCCCGAGCATAAGACACGCATAGTCAAGGCGTGGAAAGCAAGAGGTATGGTAACGGCAATGACGGGCGACGGTGTTAATGACGCTCCGTCGATTAAGGCTGCCGATATCGGTATCGGAATGGGCATCACAGGCACGGATGTTACGAAGGGAACATCCGATATGGTTCTTGCGGACGATAACTTTGCGACCATTGTCAATGCCGTTGAAGAGGGCCGTAAGATCTACGATAATGTGCTCAAAGTTCTTCAGTTCCAGCTTTCAACAAATCTCAGTGAAGTTATCATTATGTTTGTTGCGTCAATACTTCACTTTACAATTCTTTCGCCCGTGCATCTCCTTTGGATTAATATGGTTACCGACTCGCTTCCGGGTCTTGCACTCGGTATGGAAAAGGCTGAGGGTGACATAATGAGAAGACGTCCCCGTGCAACGACGGACGGAATTTTCTCCAACGGAGCAGGCATTGATATGGTTTGGCAGGGTATTTATCTTGCACTTGTTGAGATTGCCGCTTATGTAATCGGTTTCTGGCTTGAGCCCTCGGGAGGCGGAACACACAGCCTTGCAGGCTTCTTCAGCGGAGAGCTTTGTGTAAACGCAATGGCTATGGCTTTCCTCACCGTTAACTTCTCCGAGATGATGTGTGCTATCAATATGCGTTCACGTCAGGCTTCACTCTTCTCGGCAGATATGATGAAGAAGATGAACTGGTGGCTTATCGGCGCGTTTGTTGTAACAACCGCACTTACCCTTGCGGCGATTTATATTCCGGGTCTTTGTTCTGTATTCGGCATTGAGCCGGGCACATTCAGCACAGAGGAACTCGCAATTTCATTCGGTCTTGCACTTTCGACTATTCCTGTATTTGAAATAGGCAAGGCAATCAGAAGAGCTGTAAACAAAAGAAAAGCAGCATAAGTTTAGATAAAAAAGCTGTGACGAATAGATTTTCGTCACAGCTTTTGCTGTTCTGAGACATAATAATTACAGTTAAAGATTTGAGCATAAAAAAGTGAGCCGTATTTTGCTGGACATTTTCAAATGCCCGTACAATCAGCGGTTTCAATTAAAGTATTTTTGCAACGATTTGTTCAAAGTATCTTTCATCCTCAATACAGTTAAGGTCAGAACGGTTTTGTGCTTCGTAAAAGAATTTGCCTTTAATGGCGATTCGTTCCCTTGTGTTGGCACGAAACCATTCATACTCCGTGTCGATATTGCCGATATCTAAAGCTTGATACCCCAAAGGAACCAAATCTCTCGGCATTATTGAAGCCGAGGGACCAATCGACAGAAGAACAAGATGATTAGATGGATATTTTTTAATTTCATTTAAAATGTCATCGTATTTATCAAAGCATTGCGTTTGAGGGCAAAGAATTCGTTTAACTGATTTTGCGTTGTCAAAAAGATCGTTACCAATACCGAGACGCGCTTTTTCACCTTCAACAAGAAGGATGTCTCGCTTCTCCCATATTGTTTTAATCTTTTCAAAGTAATTGCCAACTTGCGAAGAATCTCTAAAAGCCATATATGGTCTTGAAAAGCTTGCACTACCATAAAGATACGATGGGGATATTAGTTGCTCCCACAACTTACGATACTTATAAAAATGACGATATCTCCAAAATGTGTTATCAAATTTTTTTTCTTTTTGAGATTTATTATCCAAAAAATCGGGGAAGCAAACAAGAATATTGGGATCTGATATGTTCTTCATTGAAGTCAGCATGCGCTTCATCAATTTGTCGGAATTGATCTGAAAGCCCACGTTATCCCCGGCTGCGAGCATAACTTCCCCGTCTCCAAAACGAACAATCGAACATTTATTTTCCAATATGTAATCCAGTGTCTCGAACTTACTCATTATTCGGGGACTTGGATATTTTAAGCTGTAGAAATAACCAATTGTTATTTTCCTTATCAATGATAAAAAACCAGATATCTTTAACTTCTTTAAAACATCAATTTTATGTTTTCTTTCTATTGACATAGAGATCCCCCATTTATTATGTGCAGGTTTTGAGCCTTTTTTTGTATTCCGTTCGCTTGCTTTCGATGACGTTATTTTTGTTGAGGTTGAGGTTAAGAATTTCTCTTACTTTAAAGAAATCTTCTGTCATAAAGTCGCCGGAAATTATGTTCGCGCGCGCAAGATATCTCGGCGTATTGGCGATCGTATTAATCAGAGCCTTGAAATGCCAGCGGAGAGCCTTGTCAAGCGTTCTCGGAAAAACAACTCCGATATCTGTGCCGAGATTCGGCGTCTGCTGAGTCTGGAACCAGTAAAAGCCGCTTGTGTCGTTGGTGTCGAAAAAGTCGGTTGCCTCGGTTACAAACTCGTGTGCGTGCTTGCCGTGACGTTTCTTTTCCCATGGAAGAATGTGCGGACAGTTTACGCTGTACTTATATTCCTCGCAGTAGTTGATCATTATGTAACGCTTGCCGGACTTGCGCATATCACCCATTGTGACATCGCCGACATTTTCAAAATCGGTGAACGCAAATTTTGACGGTTCAATCGTTCGCTCAAGAATTTCATCAACCTTTTTCGGGTCGGCGTGAAAGCTGAGATTGAACGGTCCAAGCTTTTGAGGCTGATATTCCCTTATATCGAGAATGAAAAACTCACTCGGATGCTCATCCATTATTTTGCGAAATTTTTCCATCTCCGGCTCAAAGGGCAGACCCTTTGTAATGCCGTGGCAGAAAACAATCCGGCCGTTCTTGTCCGTGTCAATGCGGACGCAGAAATGGCGGATTCCGTATTCAAACTGCTGAGCAAGGTCTCCGTCCTGACAGCAGGCGATCGGTTTCATCTTAAAGCTGCCGGCATTATGTGCGCTCGGCATTACCACATTGCAGAGCTTGACGTCGTCCTTGATGTAGGACATCCATTCGGAATATATCATTCTTTTCACTTCCTCAGATATTGTAACAGATGTTGATCTTGTGCCTGAGAACTTCCTTGATATTGTCAATTGCGCCACGCATATAAATCTTCGGATCAAAAACCTCGGGATCCTTGGCAAATTCCGCTTTGATTCCGTTTGTATAAGCCTGACGGAGCTCGGTTGCAAAGTTAATCTTTGTTATTCCCGCGGCGATGCAGTCTCTGAGAACCTCATCGGAAAGACCCGATGCACCATGAAGAACAAGGGGAGTGTCAATAGCGGAGTGAATCTCTTTGATGCGCTGAACATTGATGTGCGGTGTTCCCTTATATACTCCGTGAGCCGTGCCGACGCCGATAGCGAGTGTGCTGACATTTGTACGTCTGACAAATTCCTCAGCCTCGCTGACCTTTGTATAGCTCGCCTCAAGGTCGGTGTCGCCCTCTTCCTTACCGCCGATCGTTCCGAGCTCACCCTCAACGGAAACATCCATCGGCAGGGCGAAATCGGTAACTTCCTTTGTGAACTTGACATTATCTTCAAACGGCATCAAACTGCCGTCAAACATCACGGAGGAAAAGCCGCCCGCAACGCATTTTTTTGCAAGGCTGAGGCTGCTGCCGTGATCAAGATGAAGAGCGTAGTCAACGGGACAGTCCGCCATAAGCTCACGCATCATAGCGGGATAAATTGCAATTCCGCCGTAGTTGAGCGTTCTCGGAATCATCTGAACGATGACAGGAGTGCGCATCTCGTGCATAATCTCGGAAACTGCCATCGCAGATTCGAGGTTATCAATGTTGAATGCGGGAATTGCATAATTTTCTTTTTCGGCTCTTTTCATAAGCCGTGCGGAAGATACTACCATATAAACACCTTCGTTCTGTTATGCAACCGATTTTGGGCGGTTACCTATTCTTTGAAATTGATTGTTTTAAAGCCGTCTGCAAGATATACTGCTCCGGAAACAACGGCGATCAGTGCCGTGATTCCCATAAGTATATTTGAAATCAGACTCATATTGAGTCCGAGAGAGAAGCTCTCGGAAATTTCGCAAAGCATCATAACGACGACAAAGGAAACCATCTGGACAACGGTTTTAATCTTGCCGCCGATGTTTGCCGGGATAACGACGTTCTGCGCCGCCGCAATCATTCGCAGGGATGTTATCGCAAAGTCACGGGTCAGGATTATCATAACGAACCATATACTGCAAAGTCCGTCTTTCATAAACGCCAAAAGACCTGCGGTGACAAGCATTTTGTCCGCTATCGGGTCAAGCAGCTTGCCGAAATTTGTGACAATGTGGTTTCTTCTTGCAATTCTGCCGTCAAGTGCATCGGTTATTGCCCCGAGGGCAAAAATAATCGCGGATATTAAAAATTTATGTTCAATGCCGGCAAGGTAGATCGCAAGAAAGATCGGTGCGATAAACATCCTGCCGATAGTAATTTTATTCGGTAAATTCATTTCAAAACCATACCTTAATAATGTGCTGTGGACAGATTAATACTTTGCTTCGCCGATAAGGTCGTAGTCCTCAACGTCAAATATTTCAACGTCGACGAAATCGCCTATATCAAGATCCTTTTGCGAAGTGAACTTGACCAAACCGTCAATTTCGGGAGCGTCCATATATGTTCTGCCCGTGTAGCTGTCGGAATATCCGTCATATTCTTCAACAACAACCTTATAGGTCTTGCCGATCTTCTCGTTGTTCTTCTCCTCCATAATGCTGTACTGATCCTGCATTATGACCTCGCCGCGGCGGGTCTTGACATCTTCGTCAACCTGACCCTCCATATCAAATGCTGGAGTTCCCTCCTGCGGAGAGAATGTGAAAACTCCGAGACGGTCAAATTCAATCTCATTGACAAATTCGGCAAGGGTTTCAAACTCTTCCTCTCCCTCGCCAGGGAATCCGACAATGAACGTTGTTCTGATAACAACATCCGGGATCTCCGCTCTGAGCTTGGAGATAACACTGCGGATAAGAGCCTGATCGCCTCTGCGGTTCATCGCCTTAAGAATCTTGTCATCTGCGTGCTGGAGAGGCAGATCTATGTAATTGACGACCTTATCCTGATTTTTAATCGTCTCAACAAGCTCGTCCGTAATTCTGTCGGGGTAGCAGTAAAGCAATCTGATCCATTCAATTGAATCAATCTTGCAAAGCTCGTTGATAAGCTCGGGGAGCTTTAACTCGCCGTAAAGATCAAGGCCGTAGCTTGTTGTGTCCTGTGCGATGAGGATAAGTTCCTTAACGCCGAGCTCGGCAAGCTGCTTTGCCTCTTCAATAACATTTTCCATACTGCGGCTGCGCATATTTCCTCTGATTGAGGGTATCGTGCAGTAGGTACACCTGTTTGAACAGCCTTCGCCGATCTTGAGGTATGCCCAATACTGGGGAGTAGTGAGGATTCTCTGACCCTCAAGCGGAAGGTCACAGCGGGGCGGATATTTTTCAATAGTGCTGACGGAGTCCATAACCTCCTCAACGGTTTTAATGATATCGCCGTTTGCACCGATTCCGACAACTGCGTCAACCTCGGGGATCTCCTTGACGATCTCCTCCTTGTATCGCTGAGCGAGACAGCCCGTGACTATAATCTTACCGATAACGCCTTCTTTTTTCAGCTCGACCATATCGAGAATATTCTCAATTGCCTCTTTCTTAGCGTCGTCAATAAAGCCGCAGGTGTTGACGATGACAACGTCACAGCCATCAACATAATCAACAATCTCCCAGCCCTCTGCATCCATAAGTGCAAGCATATGCTCGGCGTCCACCTGATTTTTCGGACAGCCGAGAGAAATCATACCAACCTTGTATTCCATAGAAATCACCTTTAGAAGTCCTCAAAGTATTCGTCGTCGGAAAATTCACTCATCGCTTCACGTATATCCGAAAAGGAATAACCCATTCGCTGTAAAGCGGCAAAAACTTTTTTACGTCCGAC
>USJJ01000048.1 GCA_900554995.1 uncultured Ruminococcus sp.
TATATTATTTAACTGAAAATGTCAAATGCAAAAAAAATAAAAAATAATCCCGTCAAAAATCGACGGGATTCGATTGGCCCGCACGAAGGGATTTGAACCCCCAGTCGTCAGAATCGGAATCTGATGCATTATCCAATTATGCTACGTGCGGAAATCAGTGTTGTAATTATATCACACATTAAAAATTATTTCAATATTGTTTTGCTACAAAAAATGGGGCCGGCACATTCAGCGCCAGCCCGTAGAAATATATTTTTAACCGCCGAGGTAAGCCTTTTTGACATCCTCGCTCTCCATAAGCTCCTTGCCTGTACCCGAAAGAACGATCTTTCCGGTTTCAAGAACATAAGCTCTGTCGGAGATTGCAAGGCTCTTACCCGCATTCTGCTCAACAAGGAGAATTGTTGTGCCGTCCTTGTTGATATCCTTGATGATTTCAAAAACCTGATCAACAAGCAACGGAGAAAGGCCCATTGAAGGTTCATCCATCATCAAGAGTTTCGGATGGCTCATAAGAGCACGTCCCATTGCAAGCATTTGCTGCTCACCGCCCGAAAGCGTACCTGCGATCTGATTTTTACGCTCCTCAAGACGAGGAAAACGAGTGTAAATCTTCTCAATATCCTCCTTGAGATTTTTCTTATCTTTAAGTGCGAACGCCCCCATTAGCAGGTTATCGTAAACCGAAAGCTCCTGAAAAATTCTGCGTCCCTCGGGGCACTGAGTCATACCCATTTCAACAATCTTGTGGCAGGGAGTTTTTGTGATATCCTTGTCCTCGTAAAATACGTGACCTTCACGGATCGGGATAAGTCCCATAATCGACTGCATCGTTGTGGTCTTTCCTGCGCCGTTTGCACCGATAAGCGTTACGATCTCGCCCTGATTGACCTCAAAGCTGATATCCTTGATCGCCTGTATAACTCCGTAGTAGACCGAAATGTCTTTAACTTCCAACATTGCCATAACATCAACCTCCGATATATGCCTTGACAACCTCGGGATCATTGAGGGCGTCGTCTACATTACCCTGGCAAAGAACCGTACCGAAGTTGAGAACCGTAATCTCATCGCAAAGACCCGAAACGAATTTAAGATCATGTTCAATAAGAAGAATTGTAACGTCAAAATTGTCACGGAGATATCTTACCGTGTCCATAAGCTCCCGGGTTTCATGAGGGTTCATACCTGCCGCCGGCTCGTCAAGGAGAAGAAGCTTCGGATTTGTTGCAAGAGCACGTGCAATTTCGAGTTTTCTCTGCTTACCGTAAGGAAGATTGCAGGCTAGATTATTTCTTTCCTCGTAGAGATCAAAGATCTTTAGGATTTCCTTAGCCTTATCTCTCATTCTGACCTCAGTGTCATAGTGCTTTGGGAGCTTTAACATACTGATAAACGGATTGCACTTGAACTCGGGCTGATTATGAAGTCCGACAAGAACATTTCTGATAACGCTCATATTGTTGAAAAGTCTGATATTCTGGAATGTTCTTGCAATGCCCTTGTGATTGATCTTTTCCTGAGTTTTACCGGTAATGTCTTCACCGTTGAGGTAAAAAGTACCGGTCGTGGGCTTGTAAACACCTGTAAGAAGGTTAAACACAGTGGTTTTACCTGCACCGTTGGGGCCTATAAGTCCGTATATCTGACCCTTTTTTATCTTCAGATTAACATCCTGAACGGCTTTCAGTCCGCCGAATGAAATTCCGAGATCTTTTGTTTCAAGTACATAGTCAGCCATACTTATTTGCCCCCTTTCTGAGGTTTGTCGGGTTTAAATGCGTCATTCTGCTTTACGTCCGTTGTGAGAACCTCATCCATACGAATCTTTGTTGTAACAACATCCCATCTGTTTGTATCCGAATACTGCTTTGACGGGTTTTTGAGATGCTTTTCACGCAACTTATTAGTGATTGAGAATCTCTCTCTTACGCTCTTAAGAGCCGGTGCATTGTTGAAGATGACAACAACAATAAGGATAATAGCGTAAACGAGATACTTGAGAGCGGCAAGGTCGCCGGAAAGCTGAGTCTGAAGCTGGAAGTTAAGGTAAGTGATGAACACAGCCGAAATTATTGAGCCCGTGATATTACCCATACCGCCGAGAACAACCATAACAAGGATCTCGATTGAATAGTTGAATGAGAAGAACGAGTAAACAACAGGCGTAACGTATGAGCCGTAGATAACGCCCGCCATACCTGCGAAGAATGCGGCAAAGACGAAAACGAACAGCTTATAGTATGTGATGTTTATACCCATTGCCTTTGCGGCGATCTCATTGTCACGGATCGCTGTAATTGCACGACCGTGCTTACTTCTGATGATATTCTGAATAAGGAAAAGTGAGATAAGAACGGTAACGAGTGCTACAATATAAAGATCGTTGCCGTATTTCTTCGTTGAAAGACCGAGAGCTGCGCCGAAAGTCGGGAGATTCTTGAATATTGTTCTTACTATCTCACCGAATGCAAGCGTAACGATTGCAAGATAGTCGCCCTTAAGCCGCAGAGCGGGAAGTCCGATTATCAAACCGAACACAGCGGCAACAAGTCCGCCGATAAGCATTGAAATGATGAGAACAAGGAGCTTTGAATCAATTACACTGTAAAGCTCTTTAGCTATATAGCATCCGATGTATGCACCGACACACATAAAGCCTGCGTGACCGAGCGAAAGCTCGCCGAGAAAACCGACAACAAGGTTCAGCGAAACAGCAAGTAAAATGCTGTATGCCATCTGTGCAAGCAAGCCTGAGCTTGAACGGGGAAGATTTCCGAATGAACTGATAAGAAGAGGAACAACGAGCATTACGATAATGATAAGGTAATTGAACGTATCCTTTATTCTTATTCCTTTTTTAATATTCTTGAGATAATTCATAGCTTATACCTTCTCCCTTCTCTTCTTACCGAGGATACCGATAGGTCTTACGAGGAGGATAACTATCAGCAAAGCAAATTCAATCGCCGTTGCATAAGGTGCAAGAACCGGGACACTCAGTGCGAGCTTCTCGACAACGCCGAGGATAACACCGCCGAGCATAGCGCCGGGGATTGAACCGATACCGCCGATAACCGCAGCTGCGAAAGCCTTGATGCCGGGCATTGAACCGAGCGTCGGGCTGACCGACGGAATCTGCATGAGGTAGAAGACCCCTGCGCAAGCCGCAAGAGCCGAACCGATAGCGAATGTGATCATAATGATCTTGTTAACATTAACGCCCATAAGCTGTGCCGCTCCCCTATCCTCTGAAACAGCCTGCATTGCACGTCCTGTTTTTGTAAACTTTACGAAAAGGGTAAGAGCGACCATAATGACAGCACCGACAACGAGCGTAAGAAGCGTGTTGAGGTTAAGCTCTGCCGAGCCGATATTAACCATATGCGTTTCGGTTATTGTAACAGCCTGACTCTTTGAACCGAAGATAAGCTGTGCAATACTCTGAAGAAGATAGCTGACACCGATAGCCGTGATAAGGACGGCAAGGGGTGAAGCGCCTCTCAGAGGCTTATAAGCAACCTTTTCAATGACAATGCCGACAACAGTACAAACTATTACTGCGGCAATAACGCCGAGGATCGGATGACCGGTTGCATTGAGTGTGACGAGGATAGCATAGGCACCTACCATGATAATATCACCGTGGGCAAAGTTCAGCATCTTAGCGATACCGTAAACCATTGTGTAGCCCAAAGCGATAAGAGCATAGATAGCTCCTAAGCTAAGTCCGTCCAATATAGTAGCCAACATTTGATCTACTCCTTTTCGTTAGTATTCTTACAAATTAAACCGCTGATCAACCGATACCTGCAAACCATATTAAATTGGTTTTCAGATACAGATTGATCGGCGTTTAAAAAATACACCTTTACGGGTGCCGTTATGACACCCGTAAAGTATAAGTTATATAAATAAGTTATATAATTCCGTATCCGGGATCAAAGAACATCCTTGAACTGAAGTTCCTTCTTGCAAGCGCCGGAAGCGTCCCATGACATTGTGCCTGTTGCGCCCGTGAGTGTGAATCCGTCAGCTGTGATAGCAGCCTTAACCTTCTCGCAAAGATCGCTCGGGCTGATTGTTACATCATCAACACCTGCCGCCTTCATTGCATTGTAGATGGCGTAAACTGCATCGTAAGCGTCTGCCGCAAACTGGTCGGGAGTCTCGTTGTACTTTGCCTTGTAGGCTGTAACAAACTTGCTTACCGTTGCGTCCTTGCTGGCTGCATCAAACGGAGTGATGTACTTAACCTTATTTGTAACAGTCTTTGAATCAATGAGGTCTGCAATACCGTCAAATCCGTCTGTACCGACAAGGTCGGCTTTGCAGCCCTTAGCTGTTGCAGCCTTACAGATGAGCGAGCCTTCCTGATAATACATCGGGAGGAAAATAACATCACAATCCTTGAGCTGCTCAATCTGAGTTGAGAAATCCTTGTTGTTCTCGGCGTCAAATGTTGCAATCTTAAAGCTTACGCCCTTGGCATCCATTTCAGCCTTGAAAGCATCGAATACACCTGTTGAATATGTGTCACTTGTGTTATAGATAACACCGATGTTCTTGTAGCTCTTTGCAAGATAATCGGCACCGAGAGTACCCTGATCCGGATCACCGAAGCAAACACGGAAGCCGTTATCTCTGCCCTCAATAACCTTAGCTGCGGAAGCTGACGGAGTGATGAAGAAGAGGTTGTCCTCAACTGCACTTGCACCGAAAGCATCGCAGGAGTCTGTTGTAACAGAACCGAGCGAGATCTGCATACCTGCTTCAAGAAGTGAGTTGTAACCTGTTGTAGCGTCCTGAGCGCTTGCCTTATCGTCCTTCATATCGAACTTAAATTTAACACCGTTAAGACCGCCGGCTGCATTGATTTCTTCTATAGCAATCGTTGCGCCGTTCTTTACGGAGTTACCGTAGGAAGCATTATCGCCTGTAAGAGGGCCTGTTGTACCAATGAAATACTCTGTGTTGTTTGCTGTGTAGCTGCTACCTGATGTCTTTGTTCCGCCGCAAGCGGTGAAGCAGAGAGCAATCAAGGTAAGAGCAAGAACTGCCGCAAGAACCTTTTTAACTGACTTTTTCATAAAATGACCTCCTTTTAATTTCCGAGCTGCTTTTGGTAACTCGGTTAACATCATCTATGATGTGAATAATGATACACTCATAATATTGAGATGTCAACAGGTAAATTTCAAAAAAGCTGTCAGTTTTTTAATGAATTTGGCTAAAAATGAGACTTATTTTTTGTGCAGTTTGCACATTACAAATTGTAATGTCATTTTTTACAATTTAAAATTATTCAAATATAGGCATAAATATACAAATTGACTAAAAAATATCATAAATTTGCCACTTTAAAGCGTTGATTAAAACTGAGCCTTGAGAGCCTCGACCTTGTCGGTATGCTCCCACGGAAGATCAACATCGGTTCTGCCCATGTGTCCGTAAGCCGAGGTAGCGGTATAGATCGGTCTGCGAAGGTCAAGCTCGTCGATGATTGCCGCCGGGCGGAGATCAAATACATTCTTAACCGCCTTTGCAAGCTCCTCGTCGGAATGTACGCCCGTGCCGAAGGTGTCAACCATTACCGAAACAGGCTTTGCAACGCCGATTGCATATGCAAGCTGAAGCTCACAGTTCTTTGCAAGACCCGCCGCAACAATGTTCTTGGCGATGTAACGGCACATATAAGCCGCCGAACGGTCAACCTTTGTCGGATCCTTTCCGCTGAAAGCTCCGCCGCCGTGGCGTGAATATCCGCCGTAGGTGTCAACGATAATCTTACGTCCGGTAAGGCCCGAATCGCCCTGCGGTCCGCCCGTTACAAAACGTCCCGTCGGGTTAACATAAATCTTTGTATTTTCGTCGATGAGCGACGGATCAATCGTCGGCTTGATTACCTTTTCGATAATATCCTTGCGAATCTGCTCAAGCTCAACGTCTGCGCTGTGCTGAGAAGAAACAACGATTGCATCAATTCTTACGACCTTGTCGTCGTCATATTCAACGGTAACCTGAGTTTTACCGTCGGCTCTCAGATATGCAAGATCGCCGTTCTCTCTCTCCTCGGTCAGCTTGAGAGCAAGTTTGTGAGCGAGTGAAATCGGCATCGGCATAAGCTCGGGCGTTTCGTCACACGCATAGCCGAACATCATACCCTGATCTCCTGCGCCGTTGAGGTTATATTTATCCTCCTCGCCGCCCTTAAGCTCATACGAAGCGTCAACGCCCATTGCAATGTCGGGAGACTGCTTGTCCAGAGAAGTGATAATTGCACAGGTATTGCCGTCAAATCCCTTGTCGGCGCTGTCGTAGCCTATATCGCAGATCGCCTTTCTTGCGATAGCAGGAATATCAATGTCAGCCGTTGTTGAAATCTCACCCATAATAAGAACCATACCGGTTGTACAGCAGGTCTCGCAGGCAACACGTCCGTTCGGATCCTGAGCCAGGATAGCGTCAAGAATTGAATCGGAAATTCTGTCACAGATTTTATCGGGATGACCCTTTGTTACAGATTCTGATGAAAAAAGATGCTTTGCCATTTTTTGTACCTCCATTTTTCTGACTGCCGAACATAAACTAAAAAAGCTCCCGGCAAAAACCGAGAGCATATATAGCCTTATCTTTCGGTTACACCGCAGGATTTAGCACCTTGCCGTTGGCAGGTTGCCGAGCTTCATAGGGCCTGTTCCCTCAGCTGCTCTGAATAAGGGTGTTTCGTATCACGAAATCTATTCAATTGCATATGAGATTATATACTATATTATTATATTAGTCAAGCGGAAATTTTTATTATTTGTTTTTTCTGCATCCGCTTTAGTGACTTCGGATTAATCGGATCGCAAATGCAATTAATTTTGGCGTTTTTGTCGAGCGAATTGTGATCGGAGCAGAGTAAAGGCACAAGCGGTTGTATTTTCGGGAAGAGAGTGTAAAATATAATTTTTTTGTTTAAATTTCCGCCGTAAAAGTGTATAATGTTATGGTGAATGTAATTTGAGGCAAAGGATGTTTATAATGTCGTATATTTTTAATTCCGCTGTTCTCGGCTCGATGTTTGCCGTGCCGTCGCAGGTCGTGGATAACTACATAAAACTGGCGAGCGCATCTCAGCTCAAAACACTTCTGTGGATTTGCCGTCACATTTCCGAACCGATTGACCCCGCAATAATATCCCGTGAGATCGGTTACAGTGTCGGCGACGTCGAGGATGCTTTGACGGTTATTGCAAGCTGGGGCATTCTTATCGGAACCGATGTAACGGTCTCCCCTGCCCCCGCCACCATTGAAGAGCCGAAAAAAGAGGAGCCGCAGAAGCACCTTGACGATATATCGCCATCAAAGCCGTCAAGTGAGCAGATTGCTGCAAGATGCCACGAGGATTCCGAGATTCTCGCAATGTTTACCGATATCGAGAAAATGCTCGGCAAGACGCTCGGCTACGACAGCAGAAGTATACTTCTTATGATGCACGACCATTACGGCTTACCGATTGAGGTTATCTATATGCTTGTCGACTACTGCAAATCGGTCGGCAAAAGCGGATTTTCATATATTTCAAAGGTCGGAAAAACGTGGGGCGAACGTGAAATAGATACAATTGAAAAGGCGGATGAGCAGATTAAAATCCTCAATTCCTGCAACAGGCTTTGGAAGGATTTTGCCGAGATGGCAGGAATCCAAAATCCACGTCCCTCCTCGTCACAGTCGGCTTACCTCAGAACGTGGTCGGTCGAGCTGAAATTCAATGTCGAAATGATATATCTTGCATATGAGGAAATGCTCAATCACACAAGCAAGCTGAGCTTTCCTTATATGAACAAGATTCTGATGAACTGGCACTCAAAGGGAATCAAAACTCCCGACGATATTGAAAAGGAGAAAGAAGA
>USJJ01000049.1 GCA_900554995.1 uncultured Ruminococcus sp.
GACGAGAAAAGCACTTCCGCAAACAAAAATTATTGTCCTTGAACCGTTTTATTTCCCAATTTCAAAGGATGATCTTTCTTATCGCTACACTCCGCATATTGAGTGTGAGCCCGATACAGGCAGACCCGACAGGGACGAAACGCAGGAAGCGATGGATTATAAATCCGCTGCAATTCAACTGACGAGAATGGCGGCAAGACGTGTTGCAGAGGAGGAAGCAGATATATTTGTCCCGCTCTATGATCTTTTTGCAGAGAAAATTTCAAAATCAAAAACCGAATACTTTATGTGGGACGGAACTCATCCGTCTGTTGCAGGGCATATGCTTATCGCAGAGCAGTGGCTGAAAACAGTAAAATAAATTGTACAATATGTGCGGAGTGATCTGTGCCAAAATAGATTACTGCAAAAAAAGACGGAAACCGGGATAACCGATTTCCGTCTTAAAGTTTATTCGGATTTATTTAACGCTGTCAACAAGATCCATAAATTCGGAAATAACTTTTGAAGCTGTGTTTTTACCCCAAGAGATAAGACACCATGTATCCGTATCAAAAGATTCTTTCTTCTCGCTGTACTGTACACCCGCCATTACGAAATCGTCGTCCGGCTCAATGTAGCCGATAGCGTCGTTCATAAGGTCGAATACGATGATGTTCTCACCGTATGTCTCACGGAGTGACTTGTACTTGAACCCCTTGAGACCGTCGCCGCCCATAAGAAGCTCGCCGTATGTTTCGCCCGGGGAAAGCTCAACGAGGAGCGAATCGCCAAGCTCCATATAGCCTGACTCGGTAACGGTGTAGTATTTGTCGGCAGTCTTGTCATAGAGGAAGAAATAATCCGTGATACCTGTCTTGCCGACGATATCCATAAGAACGTTGGAAACCTCAATGATATACTGCTTGTGTGCAATATTAAGCATCGGAGCGACCTCAGTCTCGCCGACCGACTTCCAATCCTTATACCAGGATGTGTAGCCCTCATTCGAGCCGTACTCAGCCTCGCCAAGGAAGTCGCCGAGGGCATAGTTCATTGTCCTGCACTCCGCCTCGCTCTTTGTGAGTCCGAGGATTATGTAACCCATCTCATAGCCGTATCTTACAGTCTCTTCGTGTCTTGTAAGATCAAGACCGTCATCGGATGCACCGCGCTGATAGGTGATTGTTCCGATACAGCCCTGAATATAGATGAAGTTGTAGCCTGCCTTGTTGACAACCTCCTCAATGTAAGGAACGAAATCGGCGGAGATAACAACATGACCGTATCCCGAATTCTCGGGATGTGCACTGAATGTTGCGATTACCGTACCTTTTTCATTATTATTATCGGGAGTGAACATAAGACGGTAAAGATTGCCGTCAAATGTATAAGGAGCTGTTCTGTCACGGAGATAATTGTCTGCAATATCCTTCTTCGCAAGAGTGAGTGTGCCTGCGGTCATATCGGCATAAGCCGACTTGATGGTAGCCGTGCACTGGTCAACGATCTTCTTAAGGAATGTGCGGTTGACACCGCTGTGAATGTCGGAAAGTCCGAGATTTGAAAGAATAAGATTGTTCAGTACATTCTTGACCGTGTTGTCCCAAACGCCCTGAAGGTCAATTCCGCTGTGGGTATGAGTAACGGACACATTTACGCTGACAATGTTGTTTGCCGCAGCAAAGTCCGAAATTGCTTCACGGATAAGACGAACGTCCGCATTTGCAATTCCGATTGCGTCAAGCACGCAGAATGCAACGTTTCCTCTGCCTGTACCGTCGTTAAGGACGATTGTACGAACCCAAAGTCCGTCAAAGGTTTCGGTTGTGGTTGCCATCAGACCGTAGCCGCCCATTGTGTAAGGCGTTGTGCCGAAATCATCGGGGAGAATTGAAGCCTGAGCATAGCCGAGATGCCATTTTGCGCCTGCCGCCGGAGCGTCGAGGAAATCCGACATTCCCTTGTAGAAGTTGCCGTAATCGTCAAGATTGAAACCGGCAAAATCGTGAATAACGGAGGTCTGCGGAATAACAAAACCGAGAGCCTTGCCGATAACGTTAATGAGCGTGTTGCTCAAAAGGTTGATTGCCTTTGCAAGAGCTTTCATAAATACGGTCTTGAGATTCGTCGAGGCAAGATCGCCGAAAGCGTCACCTATCTTGCCAAGAGTGTCGTTAACGCCGCTGTTCACTACCTGAACCTTGTTGCCGTGTGCTTCGGCATCGGCAAGGTATTCCTCAAGAGTTACGTTGGATTCCGCAACAATCGGAGCTTCCTCATTTTTTGCAAAAGCCGTTACGCCGATGGGAACGACAAGGCAAAGACAGAGAGCAACCGAAAGAACGGACAAAAGAATCTTTTTCATAATTCTGTCTCCTTTTGAAAAATGATATTGTTCCTATGATAATTGATTATATCACAAAAACCTTTTTTTTTCAAATAAAACAATCACACTCTTTTTTATTCAAATTGACGAAAGTATAATGCCTATTTCAATTGACTTTTGTGCCTGACAAGAATATAATATAATTTGATTTTATTATTGTACACAGTCAATCGGAGGTTTTTGTATATGGATCTATCAGGCAAAAAGGTTCTTGTTGTCGGACTTGCGCGCAGCGGCATGGCGGCAATCAGAGTTCTTAAAAAGCTCGGCGCAGAGGTTACTCTCTCCGAAAGCAAGAAAAAAGACGATATAAAAGAAATTGGTTTTCTTAACGAAAACAATGTTGAGATCGTCGGACAGGATATGTCCGTTTTCGAGCGTGATTTTGACTTTGTCGTCAAAAATCCGGGCGTACCATACAGAAGCCCGATGATGCAGAAGCTTCAAGAGCGCAACATTCCGGTTATAACGGAAATTGAGCTTGCGTATCAGGTCGCAAAGCCTCAGCATTATATTGCAATAACCGGCACAAACGGCAAAACCACGACCTCCACCCTTACATATGAGATTCTTCGCCGTGCTTTTCCGGGCAAGGCGCATCTTTGCGGAAATATCGGTATTCCGCTTTGTGAAATTGTTATGGAAAACGGCCTTATGGAAGAGGGCGGACATTATATCGCTCTCGAAATTTCAAACTTCCAGCTTGTTAATATTGATAAGTTCCGTCCCGAGGTTGCCACGATAATCAACCTCACTCCCGACCATATCGACTTTATGGGCAGCCTCGACAATTACTACAAGTCCAAGACCGAGGTTTACAGGAATATGGCAGGCAATGATGTTTTCCTGCTCAACGCAGACGATCCCGTCGTTAAGGAATACACCGACCGATATCCTGTGAAGTGCGCTAAAGAAAGCTTCAGTACAGACAGCCAAAGCGCCGACTGCATTGCCAAGGACGGCTATTTAGAGATAAAGGGCGAAAAAATAATCCCTCTTAATGCAATTAAAATTGTCGGCAAGCACAATTTGCAGAATGTTATGATTGCCGTTTCAGCCGCTAAGGCTATAGGCATTTCAAATGACGTTATTCTTGAGGCTGTTTCGTCATTTAAGGGCGTTGAGCATCGAATTGAATTTGTACGTGAAATCGACGGAGTTAAATATTATAACGACTCAAAAGGAACTAACACCGACGCAACAATAACCGCGCTTAAGGCGTTTGACCACGGGGTAATTCTCCTTGTCGGCGGATTTGAAAAGGGCTTGCCGATGGACGAGATGAAAAAGCACCTCGGCTGTGTCAAAAAGATTATCGGATTCGGCGCCTGCGGTGCAAGACTTGTGCATGACCTTGTCGGTGAGGACGGAATTGTCGTTACAACACTTGATGAAGCCGTTGCAGAGGCAAACAAAATTGCCGAGAGCGGAGACACCGTTCTCCTTTCCCCCACCACCAGCTCATTCGACCAGTATACCTGCTTTGAGGAGCGCGGCGACCATTTTAAGAAGATTATAAATGCTCTATAAACCGAAAGGATAAATATGACAGAAAAAGAGAAATATATCGGCGTTTTCGACTCGGGAATCGGCGGACTGACCGTCGTTAAAAGCATAGTCGAAACAATGCCGAACGAAAACATAATTTACTTCGGCGACACGGCTCACGTTCCCTACGGGACACGCTCAAAGGAACAGATAACCGAATACGTTCTCAGCGATGTAAAATTCCTCAGCAGATTTAATATCAAAGCAATAGTAATCGCCTGCAACACGGCAGATTCGGAAGCAAGAGATACGGTCGAAAAAAACTACAGCGATATCCCCGTTTACGGCGTTGTTGCTCCTGCGGCTAAGAAAGCGGCAAAGCTGACAAAAAATAAAAAAATCGGTGTAATTGCCACCAACGCAACGGTCAACAGCGGCGCATACGAAAAGACGATACACAGCTTTGATTCCGACGCACAGGTTATAAGCCTTGCGTGTCCGCTTCTCGTTCCGCTCGTCGAAGAAGGACGTTTCAAAAAGGGAGATCAGGTCATCGAGGAGGTTCTGCGTGAATACCTCACTCCGCTGAAAGAGCAGGGCATTGACACTCTCGTTCTCGGCTGTACTCACTATCCCCTGCTTTATGACATTATAACCGAGATTATGGGCAACGGAGTTACAGTCATCAGCTCATCGGTTACGGCGGCAGAGGAACTGAAAAAAGGTCTCGGAGAAAGAAATCTACTCAGCAACTCAAAAATAAGCGAACGAAAGTATTTCGTCAGCGACAACGCAGAGGATTTTGAAAAGCACGCCCTGATTTTTATGGGCAATGCCCTCGGCGGCGCGGTCGAACAGGTTGATATTGAAGAATAAAAAGTTGTCTCATTTTTGCTTTTAGCACTGATGAGACAACTTTTTCTTATTATTTTTATTTAACCAACTCACCGACATAATCGGCATAGATTTTTCCGATAACCTCTGCGCCGCGGTCATAGGTCGGGTGAACGCCGTCGGCGGAAATCTTCTGCCAATTCTCGTGGCAGATATGAGATGCAAGCAATCCGTCAAGCGGGATAAAAATATCGGCATATTCACGGGCGAGCTTTCTTGTAATCTGAATCTTCGGGTCAAGGTCCTCACGGAAATAGAGCTTGTCCTCGGCAGGAAGCAGGAACTGCTCCATCATAACGATTTTTGCATTTGTCATTGTCTTGATCGCTTCAAGAACCGTGCGATATCTTTTTTCAAACTCGGCGTTGTCGAGCCACTCTCTCGTTTCGGCTCTGTGCCATGTGTCGTTGACGCCGATAAGAATCGAAACAATATCCGGCTGAATGTCGATAAAATCCGACTGCAACCTGTTCACAAGATCAATCGTCTGATTGCCGCTGATTCCGAGGTCAATAAATTCAAAATCAATCTCCGGGAATTTTTCTTTCAAAAATCTTGCCGCATCCTTCGGGTATCCGTTGCCGAGGTTGTGCGGATCTTTACGGTCACGGTCGGCATCGGTAATGCTGTCGCCCTGGAATAAAATTTTCATATAAAGTCCTCCGTTTTAACATTTTTTATTTTATCAAAATATCTGTCTCCGCAGACGGAAATCAAAACATTTTTTTCACTTAAACATGAAAACTTTTTCTCATATTTTTCAAAAAAGTTTTCGTAATCTCCGAAAGAAAATTCTCCGAGATCTGCAAGCGATTTTCCCTCGCATTTTATTGCGCTTTCTTTAAGCGTCCATATTCTTGTAAACGCTTTTGCTTTGTCGGGCGAAGCGTTAATTTTTTTGTTTTCGCTCTCATTGAAAAATCTTTTTGCAACCTTCTCGTTAAAGCCGCCGATTTCCTGCACGTCAATTCCGACGGGCTCGGTATCAACGACAACGGCAACCCCCTCGGCACAATGGCTGATGTTAAAAAACAGTTTTTCGCTTTTCAAAAACGGCTTTCCGTTTTCGCCGACTTCCGTTTCAAACGAATCAATTCCGTTTTCTCTCAACGCATACCGCAGGAGAAGGTAGGCGACGACGCAGTTGTCACGGTCGGAATTCCTCTTCAGTCTGTTGTATTTTTCAATTCTGTTTTCAGGGAGAATTTTTAAAAATTTTTCAGCGCAAAAATTTTCGTAGTCGTCAAAAAAATAAATCATTTTTTCTCACTTTTGTTATATGTTTCGGTGAACGAATGAAGATCGCCGCCGTCGCAGTAACGGTATCCGATTATCGTTGCAAGGTTGACATTATGAACGCTTTTGAAAATATTCATATCCACATTGTCGTTTTCTTCCTTGAGCTTTCTGATGAGCATTTTAACTTCCTGTCGTTTTGAACCGTTGTTCGCTTCTTCGTTTGCCTGAGTGACCTTGCAGGCACAGCGGATAAATTCAAGCTCGTTATATCTTGCCCAGGAAATGATATCTTTTTCCCTCACCATATAAAGCGGACGGATGAGCTCCATCCCCTCGTAATTTGTGCTTTTCAGCTTCGGCATCATTGTTTTAATCTCTGCGCCGTAGAGCATACTCATAAGCGTTGTTTCAATCGCATCGTCGAAGTGATGACCGAGAGCAATTTTATTACAGCCGAGCTCCTGCGCAAATTTATAAAGGTAGCCCCGCCTCATTCTTGCGCAAAGATAGCAGGGCGAGCCGCCCTCTGCGGCATAGACGGTTTCAAAAATCGGAGATTCATAAATTCTGATCGGTATATCCATTATCTCGGCATTTTCGATGATCTTTGCCCTGTTGTTGCCGACATAGCCCGGATCCATAACAATATATTCAACGTCAAAGTGAAAGTCGCTGTACTTTTGAAGATGTTGCATACACTTTGCAAGGAGCATTGAATCCTTGCCGCCGGAAATGCAGACAGCGATTTTGTCGTCGGGGCTTATGAGCTCATAGTCCTTGATTGCTCCGACAAAATTATTCCAGATGGATTTTCTGTATTTTTTGATTATACTGCGTTCGATAAGCTGGTGACGTTCCATAAAATACTCCGATTTGAAAGTTTATTTCATTTTATCACCCAATGCGTTAATTTTCAACAGCTTTGGCAAAGTTTTTAGGTTGAAAAAATTTTCTTTTTAATGTATAATGTCAACATATGTATAGAATATCGGAGTTGATTTTTTGAATAAAGCATCGGAATACAGGGTAATGCCGACGGTGGCACTCAGGGGACTTGTTGTTTTCCCGGGAATGGGTGTTACGTTTGATGTCGGACGTGCCCGTTCGTTACAGGCGATCAAGGCGGCTATGGCTGACGATCAGCAGATTTTTCTTGTCGCTCAGAAGGATGTCAGGGACGACGAGCCCGACATTGATAAACTTTATAAAATAGGCACAATTGCTAAGGTCAGCCACATTCTCCGACTGCCGAACAGCGATACGGTTCGTGTCTCCGTGGACGGAATAACGAGGGCGACAATGGTTGATATGCTCCAGTGCGATCCGTACCTGATTACGGATGTCAGAATTCGCCGTGAGATCAGCGTTAAGTCGGACGACAAAGACTATGCGACCGCACTTGTGCGCCAGACCAAGGACTATTTTGAGGATTATGCGGAGGTCGTTCCGCAGATGCCTGCCGAAATTATTCTTGACGTGCTCGAAAAGACCGATCCGGGCGAGCTTGCCGATTACATCGGATCGAATATAATGATCGAATATAAAAAGCGCCAGCAGATTCTCAACGAAATGAATCCGCTCAAGCGTTTGGAAAAGGTTTGCTGCTTGCTTGCGAGCGAGGGCGATTTGATGAAGCTCGAGAACGAGATCAATCAGAAGGTTCAGGAAAATATCGACAAGAGTCAGCGTGAATATTATCTCCATGAGCAGATGAAAATTATTTCCGACGAGCTGAACGACGGATTGTCGCCGCAGGCGGAATGTGACGAGCTCAGGGAAAAAATTCTTGCGCTCGGACTTGAAGAAAAGGCGGAGAAAAAGCTCCTCAAGGACGTGGATCGCC
>USJJ01000050.1 GCA_900554995.1 uncultured Ruminococcus sp.
TGGGGCATCAGCCGTAACCGTTACTGGGGTACACCGCTCAATATTTGGGAGTGCGAATGCGGTCACAGACATTCAATCGGCAGCATTGAGGAGCTCAAGAGTATGTCCGATAACTGCCCCGATGATATTGAGCTTCACCGCCCGTATATTGATGCTGTTACAATCAAGTGTCCCGAGTGCGGCAAGCAGATGAAGCGTGTTCCCGAGGTTATCGACTGCTGGTTCGATTCGGGCTCAATGCCTTTTGCACAGCATCATTATCCGTTTGAAAATAAGGACCTCTTTGAAAGCCAGTTCCCGGCGGACTTCATCTCAGAGGCTGTTGACCAGACAAGAGGATGGTTCTATTCGCTTCTTGCTATTTCAACCCTTATATTCAATAAGGCTCCGTTCAAGAACGTTATCGTTCTCGGTCACGTTCAGGATGAAAACGGTCAGAAGATGAGTAAATCCAAGGGCAACGCCGTTGACCCGTTTGACGCTCTCAAGAAATACGGCGCAGACGCCATTCGTTGGTATTTCTATACAAACTCCGCTCCGTGGCTTCCGAACCGTTTCCACGGCAAGGCTGTTGTTGAGGGTCAGCGCAAGTTTATGGGAACCCTTTGGAACACCTACGCATTCTACGTTCTTTATGCCGAGATTGACAAGTTCGATCCGACAAAGTATGAGCTTAATTACAGCAAACTGTCCGTTATGGACAAGTGGCTTCTTTCAAAGCTTAATTCGATGGTAAAGAGCGTTGACGACAATATGGCAAATTACAGAATTCCCGAGTCTTGCAAGGCTCTTCAGGAATTTGTCGACGATATGAGTAACTGGTATGTTCGCCGCTGCCGTGAGCGTTACTGGAAACAGGGTCTTGAGCAGGATAAGATCAACGCTTATCTCACTCTTTATACCGCCCTTGTTACGGTCGCCAAGGCTTCTGCTCCGATGATTCCGTTTATGACAGAGGACATTTATCAGAACCTTGTCCGCTCGGTCGATAAGGACGCTCCCGAGAGCATTCACCTCTGCTCCTTCCCCGAGGTTAACGAGGATTACATTGATCTTGACCTTGAGAAGAATATGGATGAGGTTCTCAATATTGTAGGTCTCGGACGTGCGGCAAGAAACGGCGCAAATATCAAGAACCGTCAGCCGCTCGCAAAGATGTATGTAAATGCAGATATTAAACTTGAGGGCTACTATAAGGATATCATCGAGGACGAGCTTAACATCAAGGACGTTATCTTTGTTGACGCCGCAGACGAGCTTTCCGACTACAACTTCAAGCCGCAGCTTAAGACTCTTGGCCCGAAGTACGGCAAGAATCTCGGCGAGATCAGAACCGCACTTTCCGAGCTTGCCGGCTCAAAGGCAAAGAAGGACCTTTTCACTTTCAATAAAGTCTGTACTAACTTAATGGACGAGCAAGGAAACTGGCGACTATGTTTGCAGACGGTCACATAACGCTGAACATCAGCATCGGCGCAATTGAGCTGACAGCCGATGATCTTCTCATCGAAGCTGTTCAGAAATCGGGTCTCTTCTCGGTATCCGATTTCGGAGTAACCGTTGCGATCGACACAACGCTTACTCCCGAGCTTATCGAGGAGGGCTTTGTCCGTGAGATAATCAGCAAGATTCAGACAATGCGTAAGGACGCAGACTTCAACGTTACCGATCACATCATCATCAGCGTTGAGGGCAACGACAAGATTGCCGATATTATTACACGCAACAGGTCGGATATCTTCACCGCGGTTGTTGCCGACGATCTTGTTGTAGGCTCCGCCGACGGTCACACCGCCGAGTGGAATATCAACGGCGAAAAGGCAACATTCGGCGTAAAGGTCAACAAATAAAACTATATAATTTAAAAGCTGTAATTCACACATTGTGAATTACAGCTTTTTGTCGCTTTATTATTAAGGTTAAACTAAAGGGATGCCACCTAATGCGGCATCCCTTTAATGAGTTTATGTGCTATTACTTAAATTGCGTTTATGAGTGCAGTGTAGGCTGTTGAGACCTCGCTTGCCGTTGCTGCCGGGTTACCGAGAACTGTGCCGGCATTCATAAGAGCTGTTGTATATGCGCTGTTGTCAGCGAATTCATATGCCGAGCAGATCGCCGCATTATAGGCTGTTCTGAGCTCTGCTTTGTTGACATAATTTGCATTAATCGTCACATTATAATAGTTGTTGTTTTGTCTCTTACCTCTGAGAGTGATTGTGTAAGCCGAAATTGTGAGCTTCTTCGTTCCCTCGGCGCCGATCTTATTCGCATAGCTGATTCCGTTGCTGTAAGCCGAACCGACTTTTGCGGAAAGATTTGTGACTGTTGTTGTCGTTCCGTCAACCGTCTGCTTGATATAGCCCGAAGCAGCGCCGTCGCCCTGAATATCGCACTGCCAGTAACCGATCTTGAGATTCGGAACCTGATTGAGGTTTGTGATACGGCTTGAATCTACATAAACCGTACCCGTTCCGCCGTTAACGGTGTGTGAATCCTTTGCGTTTGACCTGTGACTCCAGCTACCGTACTCAACGCCTCCGTTTGCCGACTTTGCAAACCAATTGCCGATTCCCGTGTTGGCTGTCGGTGCTGAATCTGTGAAGAAATTCTTTGTGCAGGTGTATGAACCGCCTGTTACGCTGTCAAATCCGACAGCATAAAGAACGCCCTGATTAAATACATCGGTACTGTATGTGTGAACCTGTCTGATGCCTGCCGCAACCTCGCTTGTGTTCGGGGCATAGACATATGAATACGCCGTAGCCGTTCCCTTTTCTCCGTTTTGGAGGGTGAACGATGCGGTCCATTTAATTGTTTTGCCCGAGCCTGCCGCAGGCGCTGAAATAATCTTTCCGGCGGAGATCGCAGTTGAAAGAGTGCCGTTCGACGAACTGCAGCCGTTTGTGTAGCTGACTGTCGAGTCGCTTACGGAAACGGTTACATTCGTCGCCTTGTCGCAGCTGAAGAAAATGTTACCTGTTGTCTTGGATGCGTTGCTGATGAGCGCTCCGTCTGCCTTGTTTTCACGGTCAACATAATATTGGAAGCTGTTCGAGCCCGGAGCGAGGTAAATTGTCTCGGGAACATAGAACATGGTTGTAACTACACCCAAATCAGCCTTGAGCTGAACATTGATCTTTATCTGAAGTCCTGCATTTACGGATGCCTGAGTGACCGTGAATTTATCCGTCTTTGTCTCATAGCCGGTTCTTGATGCGGTGTATGTGTATGTGCCTGCGCCGAGCTTGTAGAAATTGTCGGAATTGCAAGCGCCGATAATGTTACCGTTTGCATCCTTGACCGTGACCGTCGTGTCGGCGGAGGGAAGGACAAACTGAACCGAGCTTGTTGTTGTGTCGGTCTTTGTTACAAGGAACGGCTGAGCGTAGCAGATACCGCCGTCGCCGAGAACATAAATACGAACGTAAGAATTGATCTCGTCCTCGTAATCGTTGAGATCGAATGTGATTGTGTCGTTGTCATTCTTAACCTTTTTCTCGGCAATAACCTTGCCGTCGGCTACCATCTTGACAACATTTGCATTATAAGGATTAACGCTGATCTGATTTGTCTCGTCATCAACGTTAACTCTGCTGATCATCGGGAACTCACCCTGAGCCTCAAAGCCGTCACCGAGCTCAGCCTCTGTTTTAGCTGTCTTTGAGCAGGCAAAGAATGTACCGTTTTCCATACTTGTACGAATGTTTGCCTGCGTATTCTTCGGCATTACGAAATATTGAGCATTGTTTTCAACATCACCGAAATCGTGTGCGTCATCCTCGCAGAAGCCCCAGATATTTCTGCCTTTCGGAGCAGTAATTTTCAAAGTTTCATCATAAAGATAACGGTCATTGTGAGTTCTGTTATCCTTTGTATTGACGAGCTCCATTCCGATGCAAGCGGAATAATTGAGGAAGAGCTTTGAAAACTTTTCAACAAACTCATCGTTATATGTGTTGATATCGTGTCTACCCTCTGTCCACTCGCCGACATGGTTAATATGACAGATACCTCCAGCCGCCTGGCTTTTCTTAACCGCATCCTCGGGCCACTTTGAATCAAGCTCAAGATCTCCGTGACCGCAGTCCGCATAGTAGCTGTTGACATGGCACTTTGCAGTTGACGAACCGTTAAGCTCAATACCGAGCGGAACTTCTGTCATTCCGTCGCCGCCACGGTCCGCACCCGTTGTGATTTCCTTGTATCTTTCCTCGGTCAGCTCGTCAATATTGCCGTGTGAGAAATACTGATAGCCGAAGATTGAAAGTCTTGTCTGATCCTTCGTCCACGAGTAGTTAACCGTACCGTGATCGGTCAGGGCAAGAGCCTGAAAACCGAGAGAATAATATTTCTCGATCATATCGTCAAGCTCAATGTCGCCGTCACTTCTTACCGTGTGAACGTGAGTTGCACCCTTATATGCTTTCCACGTGTCCCAATCAACCGACTCATACGGGTTGGTGATTTTGAAATCGTATTCGCCTATCGAGTCATAAGCGGCGGCAAAAGCCGTTGACGGAATATAAGCCATCAAGGACAGTACCATAACGATGCTGAGAATAATTGACAAAGTTTTACGCATTGGATTTCCTCCCTATTCTGATTCCCCACCGAACAGTTTACCACTTTTTACAAAATAGTCAATAAATTTTTTGAAAAACAATAACTTTTATCTTATTTGCACAAATAACAATCAGAGATATCTATTTGTGGTATTTACGCCGACAAAAATTGACTTTTACCCGACCGTATGATAATATATAAAGGAAATCAGGCGGTTGACAGACCTCAACCGTGTAAAGGAAGATTCTATGGCATATGACATAATTCGGTGGATCTGCGGAGCGGTGTTCTTTGCCGTTCTTTTGACAATCCTCTGTATTGTATCGAAGAAAAAAGGAAAAGCCGCTGTCACGGCGGCTTTTATCGCAATAATATTAACGGCGGTTTCGTTTGTTATCCCTTTTGAAAATTATATTCACCCGTTTTCCTCGGTTGAAAAGCTGTTTGCATACCGCTATCATGAGGAGCTTGTCACATATTTTGAGTGCGACGAGGGCGTGGTCTGCATCGCAGAGCGCAACAACGGCAGTAATGTAAACTACTGCTTTAACAAGAAAGACGGCAAGCTGTTGCTTCCGTTTTCACTGGTTGATGACACACAGCACCGATCAAGCAAATACGGAGTGTATCTCATAAAAAAATTTGAGAATCAAACGCTTATTTTCACTCAGGTTTCCGATTCCGCATACGACGGCAAAGATTTCACCGTAAGCGATTCGGGCTATTACTATTGCATTGTTGACGGCAATTTTCTCCCATCACGTCTCACCTGCTCGGGAGAAAAGGTTGTGTTGGTATAAAAGTAAAGGGCGGTTCATCCGAACCGTCCTTTTGTTATATAAATTCTGTTTCGTCGATGATTTTAGCGAAGAGGTCAAGTGCCTTATTGAAAATTCCTGCGCCGAGAGACACATATTCGTTACTGTTTATTCCGCACCGGAGCGCAAATTGTTCGCCGATATTTTCGGCGGTGTCTCCGCTCTTCTTCAGGGCGAGGAGATAGAAAGTGAATGCGCTGCCGTCGGAAATATTATCATAATACCCGCTCTCCCGAGCCTTGAGATAATCGTACATTGAGGAGCTGACGGCGTCGCCGAGTGTCTGCGAGGAAATATATTTTCTCACCGCATATTCGGCGGTAAAGGTCAAAAGAACGCGAACACAATATAACTCAGCCGCAGGCATTTTTTCGCAGTTCAGTCTGAGCTTTTTGCAGTCAGGCCGTATTTTCGCCAGTCGGATTCCGAGAGCTTTCGCCTTTTCGCTGTTTCCGTTCCGCCTGTTGCGGTCGATATCGTCGGAAATGCGCTGAAAATCGTTCAGTTCCGAAATCTCCTTGCCGATATATATTTTGATGTCTCTGTCCTCTGCCATTTCCTTATCTCCGATTTGTCCGCCTTATTCGGCAGTTGCCTTTGCCTTCTGACGGCGGATCTTTGATTTATAATTTGAAAACTCCGTAAATCTGTCATCGGGAGTTGTTACGCTTCCGAGAGTTACGCAATGTCTGTTATGTCTGCCTCTGAAATTGCTTCCGCCGATCGCAAGGAGACCCTTCTCCTTCGCAAGTGCAGCATATTTCTCCGCAGTTGCGTCGTCGTGATCGGGACACCAAGCCTCAAATCCGTCAACTCCCGCCTCAATCGCCTTTTCGACAATATTCGTGCCCTCAAAGGCACCGGGATTTGAAAGGATTGCAATGCCGCCCGCATCGTGGATCGCCTGAATGACCTCGGATACCTCCGAGAATTTCGGTTTAACAAGAATACTCTTTTCGCCGCCGTCGTCAAAAAGCTCGTGATAAAGCGAACCGAAAAGATCGGTTGTCACGCCGCTCTCGACAAGAGCTGCCATTATATGAACGGGATAAACGTTTGTTGAACCCTGAGCGCATTTAAGAACCAGATCGGTCGTTATCGGGAAGCGCTGAGCCGCCTTGATCATCATAAACTGAGCCGCTCTTTTCCTTGCAACAAGATTCCTGTGGCAAAGTCCCTCAAGACGATCGGGTGAATCGCTCATATAGCCGAGAACGTAAACTTCCTTGCCGTTCTCGCTGTCGAATGCGGAAATCTCGACGCCCTGAATGACCTTGATTCCGTGGCGCTCGCCGATAAGACGTGCCCTGACGGTGCCCGCAAGACAGTCAAGGTCGGTCACGGCAAGATTGGTAACGCCGCATTTTTCAGCTAAGACAATAATGTCATCTATGCCCATCGAACCGTCCGAGAGCTTAGTATGACAATGCAAATCACAGATCATTTCTTGAAAATCCTCCTACTTTTAACAAAAACCACAATATTATTCTGATTATATTATAATACAAGAGGAAAGAAAATGCAAGAAATAATTTTTTCTGTCGAAAAGTGAAAAATGATCAGGAAAAGTCGCTTTCTATTATTTTGGAACACTCTGCGGGCGAATATACCCACTTGTCAATGTGATCCAGCTCGGTGAAATATTTTATCGGAGGAGTCGGATATTCCGCTTCGAAAGCGTCAACGATAATGAGCTTGATTTTCATACGCTCGGGCAGCATACTTTTTATATAAACACCCGCGTGACAGCCTGCAGAAATGCCTGCCGAATATTCGGCAAGACCGGCAAGATTCGGGGTCAGTTCAACGAAAATGCCGTAACTTTCAACGGAGCGGACAATTCCCGGAACGGTCTCGCCGGGAGCGAATTCATCAGCGTTCTGTTCCCAGGTTCCGAGAAGCTCTTTGTGGGAGAAAGTGATTCTGCCCTGCTCATCGATGGATTTGACTACGACCCTTATCGTCTGACCGACCGAGAAACGCACGGACGGATGCGGGATTCTCGAAACGGAAATGCTGTCGATCGGCAAAAGACCGTTGATGCCTGCGCCGATATCAAGGAACACGCCGAAATTTTCCATATGTGTAACCTTTGCCGTGATGACGTCGCCCGGGCACAGCCTTGAAATATAGTTATCCATACACTCACGCTGAACCGCCTTGCGGCTGAGAATTGCGTATTCACGGTCGTTTTCGTCCTTTTGAAATCCGATGATCTTGAACATAACGGGCTTGTTCACTCTTGAGATAAGAGCGATATCACGAACCGAACCGTCATCAATTCCGAGCGCTCCCTCGTTGTGCGGAATTATTCCGTACATACATCCGAGATCAACACGGAGATTGTGCTCCTTGTCGCAAAGAAGC
>USJJ01000051.1 GCA_900554995.1 uncultured Ruminococcus sp.
CGACCGAAAGCTCATTGAAAAAAGAATCGAGCAATGCAGGACAGCCGGAATAAATAATATTTCACTCGACGTTATGCTCGGCGTTCAGGATCAGACGATGAAAAGTCTCAGCGAAACTCTTGATTTCTGTATTAATTCCGGAGCGACTCACATCAGTGCCTACATATTGAAAATCGAAGAGGGCACGCAGTATTACAGGAAGAAAGATTCGCTGAATTTACCCGACGAGGACACGGTTGCGGATATGTATCTTGCAATGAGCGAGCAGCTTTGTACGAACGGTTTTGAACATTATGAGATTTCAAATTTTGCCCGTCCCGGATTTAAGGGCAAGCATAATCTTAAATACTGGAACTGCGAGGAATACCTCGGCCTCGGGCCGTCGGCACATTCATTTATTGACGGAAAAAGATTTTTTTATCCGAGGGATATTGAATATTTTAAAAACGGCAGAGAACCGATTCCCGACGGAAACGGCGGCGACGAGGAGGAATATATTATGCTTCGTCTGCGTCTGAAAGACGGAATAATTTTTGAGGATTTTGAAAAAATTTTCGGAAAAAGTTTTCCGCAGAACATAATAAATAAAACGGAAAAATTTATTAGAAACAGTTTGATGAATTGCGATGAAAAATCAATGGCTCTGACCGAAAAAGGATTTCTTCTTTCAAATTCGATTATTGCCGAGCTGATATAGGAGTGTGATAAAATGCTTAGTGAATTTATAAATAAACTGCCGAAAAATGTTGACGGTGCACTGATCGTTTCGCCCGAAAGCAGAAGATATTTTACAGGCTTTAATGCCTCAGATGGATTTCTTTTTATAACAAAAAGCGGCTCGGTTTTTCTGACCGACAGCCGCTACATTGAGGCGGCGAAAAACAAAATAATTTGCTGTGATGTTGAAGAACAAAAGGGAAAGCTGATGGATTATGCCAAACGTTTCAACTGCAAAGTTCTTGCTGTTGAGGCGGACAGATTAACCGTCACTCAACTCAAAAATCTGAGGAAAGCTCTCCATGGAATTAAGCTGACAACTGTTGGTACGGACAAAATAATCGACTCCTTTCGTGCTGTGAAAAATGAAGCGGAGATCGAAAATATTTGCAAGGCTCAGCGAATTGCCGAAGCGGCATTTGATCATATCCTCGGCTTTATAAAGGTCGGTGTAACGGAAAAGGAAGTTGCATTGGAGCTGGATCATTATATGCTCAGCCACGGCGCGGATGGTCTCTCCTTTGAAACAATCGCAATCAGCGGCGCAAACACCTCAAAACCCCACGGCGTTCCGACCGATAAGAAGATTGAATACGGCGATTTTGTTACTATGGACTACGGCGCCGTTGTGAACGGCTACCATTCCGATATGACAAGGACAGTTGCCGTCGGTGCGGCAAGCGACGAGCAGAAAAAAATATACAAAATTGTGTTTGAAGCTCAGCTTGCAGTCCTTCGGGTTTTAAAAAACGGGGTCAAATGCTCCGATGCCGACAAAGCGGCGAGGGACGTTATAACCGAGGCAGGCTACGGAGAATATTTCCGTCATTCTACGGGGCACGGCGTAGGCATTGAAATTCACGAAAAGCCGTTTATTTCGCCGAAGTCGACCGCAACGCTCCGTTCGGGCAATGTTGTAACCGACGAGCCCGGAATTTATATTCCCGGAAAATTCGGCGTCAGAATTGAGGATATGGCTTTGATAACGGAAAACGGATGTAAAAATCTTACAAAAGCGCCGAAAGAGCTTATTATTATATAAAAATTTTAATGCCGCACACGCTTTTTAATTGAAAAGACTTGAAAAACACCGTAAAATAGTATAAAATAATTATGATAATACAGAGTGGATATTTTTCTGCTCTCAAGAAAATAAATCGGAGGAATAACACAATGATTTCAGCAGGTGATTTCAGAAACGGTATGACATTCGAGGAAGACGGCAACGTACTTCAGGTTGTTGAATTCCAGCACGTTAAACCGGGTAAGGGCGCAGCTTTCGTCAGAACAAAGACAAAAAATGTTCTCACGGGTTCCGTAGTTGAAAAGAGCTACAACCCGACAGCTAAGTTCCCGACAGCATATATCGAGAGAAAGGATATGGAGTACTCATACAACGACGGTGATCTCTACTACTTTATGGATCCGGAGACATATGAGCTTGTTCCGATCAACGCATCCGATCTTTCCGATAACTTTAAGTTTGTTAAGGACGGTATGGTTTGCAAGATCCTTTCCTATAAAGGCAAGGTATTCGGCGTTGAGCCCCCGACATTCGTTGAGCTTGAGATTGCAAAGACCGATCCGGGCTTTGCAGGCAACACAGCTACAAACGCTACAAAGCCGGCAACTCTTGAGACAGGTGCAGAGATCAAGGTTCCCCTCTTCATCAATGAGGGCGAAAAAGTTCAGATTGACACCCGTACAGGCGAGTATCTCGGCAGAGCATAATTTCAGAAAGGATGACTGAACTATGATGACAGTTACAGAAAAGGCAGCATATCTCAAGGGACTTGTTGAGATGGCTCATTTTGAAGCAGATACAGATGAAGTAAAGATCATCAAGGCAATGGTTGACGCTATTGACGAGATGGCTCTTACAATCGCTGACCTTGAGGACGAGGTTGCGGCTCTTACAGAGGTTGTTGACGAAATCGACGAGGATCTCGGCGACGTTGAGGAGTGCATCTATGACGATTGCTGTGACAGCGACTGCTGCGATGATGATTGCTGCTGCGACGACCACGATGACAGCGATTATTTTGAGGTCGAGTGCCCCGCTTGCGGCGAGACAATCTGCCTTGACGAGAGCGTTCTTGACGAGGAATCAATTCAGTGCCCCGCTTGCGGTGAGACTCTTGAATTTGACTTTGACGATGAGGACGAAGAAGACGACAGCAAAGACAAATAATTCTGTTTAAAAAACGGGGGTGACCTTGGGCGATATTTCGTTTCCTCGGTTACCCCTTTTCTTTTGGAGAAATGCTATGAATCTTGATGAGAAAACAATAAAAAAGAACTACATTTATCACGGCAGGATAATCAATGTCCGCAATGATGACGCCGAGCTTCCTAACGGCAAGCCGTGTCAGCGTGAGGTTGTTGAGCATCCGGGCGGAGTGTGCGTTGCCGCTCTGACAGAGAACGAAGAGTTACTCTTTGTCCGCCAGTTCCGTTACCCCTATATGGAGGTCATTCCGGAGCTGCCCGCCGGAAAGCTCGAACCGGGCGAGGATCCGTTTGAAACAGGAAAGCGTGAGCTTGAGGAAGAGGCAGGCTGTGTTGCCGAGGATTACTGTGATCTCGGCAAATTCTACCCGTCCCCCGGATATTGCGGTGAGATTATTCATCTCTATGCCGCAAAAAATCTGACATTTACTCATCAGCACCTTGACGAGGATGAATTTCTCAATGTTGAAAAGATACCTCTGGACAGGGCTGTTGAAATGGTGATGAGCAACGAGATTAAAGACGGTAAGACTCAGGCAGCTGTTCTCAAGGTAAAACATCTCAGGGACAAGGGGCAGTGGTAATGTCGAAGATAATTCTTGCTTCCGCCTCCCCGAGGAGAAGAGAGCTTATGGAGCTTGCCGGATATCGCTTTGATGTAATTTGCGCCGATATTGCCGAGATTGTACCCGAAAATGCTCAACCGCATGAGGTCGTTATGTCGCTTGCCTTGCAAAAGGCTCAGGCAGTTGCAAACGATCATCCCGAGGCGGTTGTTATCGGTTCGGACACGGTTGTTGCGCTTGACGGAAGAATCCTCGGAAAGCCCCATTCAGTGGGAGAGGCGTGCGAAATGCTCCGTGCCCTTTCGGGAAGAAGTCATAAGGTTTACACGGGCGTTGCGATAATCTGCTGCGGCAGGGTCAAAAATTTTTTTGACGAAACCGACGTTGAGTTCTATCCGCTCTCCGACGGTGAAATAAGAGAATATGTTGCCACGGGCGAACCGATGGACAAGGCGGGCGCCTACGGAATCCAAGGCAGAGGCTCGGTGCTTGTTAAAAAAATCAACGGCGATTTCTTCAATGTTATGGGACTTCCCATTGCGAAAGTTTACAGGGAGATGACCGACTATGTTTAATGAATTTCTGAATACGCTTGCGATCAGCGTCAGCGAGCTTAACCCAACGCAAAATGACGGCGACGAAAAGCAAAAAGCGATATGGATTGTTGCGCTGATTGCTGTCGTACTCGTCTGTGTGATACTCAGTCAGTTGAAATTTGATTTCAGCGGCAAGCTCAAGGCAAAGAAAGACGAGCAGTCAAAGAAAAAAGCTGAGAAAAAACGTGATGAGGAACTCGAAAGACTTCACGAAATCAAGCGTAAAAATCAAAGAAAATGATAAAAAACGGCCTCCGTATCTCTTGTTAAGGTACGGAGGTCGTTAAATTTATTCTACGATAGGCATTTCCGTCATACGCAGGTTTGTACAGCCGTATGGGATAAGCACTCTTTCGGTCGGCTCTCCGATCGCTTTTTTATTTTCCGGCAATTCAGCGCATCTTCCGTCGATCATTTTCCAGTCGACAGATGCCATCCTTGCAGTCAGCCTGATCGGTGCTCCGTCGGGTGAGAACGGGACATCGCCTACCTCGCCGAATTCAACTGTGAATTTCTTGTCGGCAAAGCCGTAATTCCAATCGGTGGTCGGGAAAATTTCATAGTCACAGTAAGGAAACTTCCTCTCTACACCTTCACGGACATACTCTTTCTTTTCCCATCTTTCGCCGATCGGCAGTGAAAAGACGAGGTTTCCTCGTTCTGCGCTGAAAAGTCCGCTCGGTCTTTCAGTCAGTTCAACGTTGAATGAAAATCTGACGTCGATGGTGCTCTCGCCGAAGAAATCGCGGCTGATTCTCACAAAACCGCTATCCACGGACTCACCGTCAACGGTTGCATTGACCGCTTTATCGGGAATACGGATAAGAATCTCATGCTCATCGTGCGTAGCCGCAGTAACATTTATTTTATATCCGTCCTCAAACGGATAGTTTGTTTCAATCTCAACGCCGAATTTTGCACCGTTAATCTCGGTTTCAACCCTGCTCGGTGCAATTGCGCAAATTGCAATACCGTTCTCGCTTTTCATCATCGTGCTCATCGCAAATTTCGGGAACGCCTGATTAAAGTTAGCCGTACAGCAGCCGAAATTCGGCTCCAATCCGAATATATGCGACTCTTCGCCGTTCGTGTTAAACGGTTGCTTACCGTTCGGAAAACGAGAGCACTGAACCTGATTTGTTAACTGATCATACTGATGAGTCCACATATCGGTGCTGACGGTCGCAGGGAAAGCATTAAATGTTGTCTTTTCCAAGCGCTCCGACCAGTAACTGTCCCCCGTCAAAGCAATAAGCCATTCATATGAATACATAGCCTCGGCGACCGAACAGCACTCCGAGCCGTGAATGGGACTTGTTCCGCTCAAACATTCGTCGCCCGAAAAATGGCCGCAAGCCATTCCGTGATCACGCAAAAGGATTTTCATCGCCTGCTTTGCAAATTCGTTTGGATCGCCGCCGATGAATTCGGTCATCAGTGCTTCGCCCTTGAGCATCATTGCAATATTGACAACGTGATTGAGATAGCTCCAGTTTTCACGTCTCTCGGCATAGCGCCATGATTTGAACATTTTTTTATAGTCTATGCCCTGTATGTAGAGCTTGTCAACAAGGTCAAGCTGCCAATCCTCAGTCTTTCTTTCGCGAAGCCAAAGGATCGGGATAAGGCACTCAAACCAACGAGCCGAGCCCCAGTCAAAAAGAGTGCGGCTGTTGATATGAGAGTTGAGATTTTGAAGCGCACGGCTGACGGCGTTTTCAATTCGCTCATCGCCCGAGCAATCGGCATATACGACAAGTGCCTTGCAGATTATAAAGCAAGCCCAGATATCATAGTTGACACGCTGATCCTTTTCACAGGGGCATATCCAGCCGTCCTCGCACTGGCGCTCAAGAATTGCATCGATGTACCTTTTCGCACGGGCTTTCATATCCTCATTGTCAAGAAGGTAAGCGAGCGGCACAAAGCCGTCGAGCCAATAAGGGACTCTCTCCCAGCCCTCGTCATTCCCGCCTATCCAGTTTGATTCCTTGACACTGTTCCACATCTTATCAAGGTTACCGGAAAGTCCGTTTGCCTGAATTTCAAGCTGATTTCTGAGCCAACCTGTCGGTTTTATTTCATTGGTTGTAAACTGTTTAAAAATCATAGACCGCTCCTTAACTTATTCCGAGCTTCTTAGCCATATCCGCCGTCTGAAGCTCGAGCATCTTTGAAACGCCCTCCTCCTGCATCGTGATACCATAGAGAACGTCGGCTTCTTCCATTGTGCCTCGTCTGTGGGTGATGAGAATGAACTGCGTATTTGTCGTCATGCGGCGAACGTAACGTGCATAACGGGCAACGTTGACATCATCAAGCGCAGCCTCCACCTCATCGAAAATACAGAACGGTGACGGCGCGACCTTGAGAATTGAGAAAAGAAGCGCAATAGCCGCCAATCCCTTTTCGCCGCCTGAAAGCAGGTCGATATTTTGAACATTCTTGCCCGGTGGCTGAACCTTTATCTCAATGTTACATTCAAGCACATCATTCGGATTTTCGAGAATAAGCTCTGCCTTGCCGCCGCCGAACAGTTCGACGAATGTCTCACCGAAATAGCTGTTGATACGTACAAACTGAGCCTTGAACTGTTCCGCCATCTTGCTCGTCAGTTCGGTTATGAGCCTGTTAAGCTCCTCTCTCGACTTTTCGATATCTTCAAGCTGAGCCTTCATAAATTCGTAACGCTCGGAAACCTCTTTGTATTCTTCAATCGCACCGACATTTACGTTGCCGAGGGCACGGATTTTGCCCTTGATCTCCTGCAAGCTCCTGTTCGCCTGCTGATAGTCCTCAATCACAATGTCGAGTTCCTCAGCCTCGGTCTTCGTGAGCTGATATTCGTCGAAGAGCTTGTTTATCGCATTTTCAAGCTGCTGTTCCATCTGTGCCTTGCGCTCCTCGAGACGGGCAAGCTCGCCGCTGATTTTTTCACGCTCTGCGGACTTCGCACGCTCCTCCGAGCGGAGCTGTGCACTCCTTGCGTCGCACTTTGTTCGCTCATTTATGAGTGCTTCAATATCACTCTTTGCACTTGCGCCGAGCTCGTGAAGCTCCTGAGCCTGTTTTGTAAGCTCCTGAATTTTTACTTCAATATCCTTGTTTGCGTTTTCGATAACGGCTATCTCATCGTTGAGATCGTCAAGTCTGCCCTCGTGGCTTGCCATACGACGGTTGAGCAAATCAACAGCCTCTTTCTTAGCCTCAATATCCTTTTCGAGGGCAAGAATGTCAAGATTTATCTTTGCCTCAGTCTGAGCAAGCTCCTCTTTCTTCTCCTCCAGCTTTTCCCTGCCGTGAGTCACAACGTCGAGATCCGCCTGCAAGGAGCCCATTTCTTTGTTGAGTCTGTCAATTTCGGCACGGGCAGTATCCTTCATTGCTTCAAGGTCGGTGATTCTGAGCGAGGCGGACTTTTTCTCATGGCGCAGCTCCTCAAGAGCGGCATTTGCCGTGTCGAGCTTACCCTCGATCAGTGCAAGCTCGCTCTCCTTACGGATGATATCCTCCTGCGTGCGCTTGAGATCCGCCTGCGACGCATCAAGGTCCGCCTTTGCCGATGAAAGCTCGACACTGATTCGCTTATATTCTTCGTTGTCGGTTTCCTGCTCGGCAGTCAGCTTTCTGACCTGCTCGTT
>USJJ01000052.1 GCA_900554995.1 uncultured Ruminococcus sp.
TACATCTTTGACGTCAAGCTCAATCGTGTACTGCTGAGTATGAAGAACATTGGCAACGTCGTTCGGATTCTGAATGATCTGAGCCGAGTTCTTGTTTGTCGTAATTACCTGGTAGGTAAGAACAGTTCCGTCGGGATCGGTAATCTTAAAGCTGTCCGCTTTCCACTCTGCCGGAAGCTCAACCGTCATCTCGACCGCTTCACTTCTCTTGAACGGAGCCGGGTTAAACACAACGATCGCTGCATCGTCACGGCTGAAGCCGTCAAGCTTAATATCGCCGGCAACGTCCATGAAAGCTCGCTCATAAACACAGTTTGAAAGCTCTCTTGATTGCCTGTAACGATAGATAACGTCCTCGTAAACTACATCACGTCCGCATGCACCGATACTGTCATGTCCGTGATTCTGAAGAAGATAGTTATATGAAAGGTCGATGAAGTTCTTCTGATACGGAGCTCCGCTGAGTGCTGCAAAAACCGCCATAGGCTCGGCGTAATTCTGAAGCTGAGTTTCCGTCTTGAAGTTTGCCTGCTTGACATAGGTTCTTGCGGAAATGATCCAACCCATCATGCTGCTGACGCTGCCTTTGGTGTACGGATCACGCATTTCTCCCTTGAGAACAGGTGAATTCGGGTCGAACTCATCAATGATGCCCTGCTCCATTTCTTTGAGCGAACTGTGATAAACAACAGCATTCGGGAGAGCTGCATCAAGGTCTTTAATCATCTCAACCTCACGGGCATCCGGGCAGGAGGAATCGTGACCGAGCGACCAGAAACGGTGAGACGTTGTCCAATCGTTGTCCTGTTCCTTGATTGCCTGCTCCGCACGGGGCTTAATGTTTTCCTTATGGTACTCATAGAACGGGTGAGCGTATTGATAGTCAAGATTTTTGTTCTCGGAATCAATGAACTTGAATATACCGTTGTTGTCGTTCCATACCATGTCACGGTTGTTCTCATTCTGCTGATTATAATAAACAGGACGCTGAACAATATACCAAATGTTGTAACGGGGACGTTTGCCCAGACGTGAAGCATAAATCCTTGTTCCGTCGGGACTCTCCCAATAGAACTCCGATTTCGGAGCGCAATACTCGTTGATTCCGCGATAGAATGAGGCAAAGTGAATGTCAAAGCCTGCATAGATCTGCGGAAGCTGAGAAATCTGACCCCAGCCGAACGGTGAATAGCCTGTCTTGCTTATGCCGCCCATTTCCTTGCCGATTCTGTGACCGAGCAAAAGATTTCGGATAAGCGATTCGCCGCCGACAGTGAATTCGTCGGGGAGGCAGAACCAAGGACCGACACCGATTCGACCCTCGGATATGTATTTTTTCATAAGCTCTTTCTTCTCGGGATATGCCTCAAGGTAGTCCTGAATGGGCATAGTCTGAGAATCAAGATGAAAATGTCTGTACTCGGGATACTTGTCAAGTATATCTGTCAGCATATCGAGCATATAGCCGAGCATATACTGAGTTCTTCTTGCTGAAAAACGCCATTCTCTGTCCCAGTGGGTGTTTGAGATGAAATGGCAGTTAATTTTCTGCGGTTTGTTGTCCATCTGCTTGTTCTCCTTTTTCCGAAAGCTCCGACTGGTCGGGTTCGGCTGATTTGTTTTTATTCTCGATGATCGTTTTGAGTCTTGCAACGCTCGCCTTGATCTCGTCCTCGTGGACAAGGTATGCTTCGGTCAGCATGAGAACAAAGAGAGCAAAACTTACTGCGTGTACAAGTTTTTCGGAAGTGATCCTTTTCTTCAATTAAATCATCCCTTTATAATTTTTAAAATATCGGCAAAGCTGTTTTCGTAATAATTGCAAACAGCCTTTGTGCCGCTGTCAACAATGTTGCCGCCTGCGATACCGATAGTCGTGTAGCCTGCAAGACGAACGGAGCAAACACCTGCACCGCTGTCCTCAATGCCGACAACGTGATTACGGTCTGCGAAAGCCTCGCCGAGACCTACGATAGAGGTTTCGGAATAGAGCCACGGGTGCGGCTTCGGTGAAAGCTCGCCGAGAGTACCGACGGAACCTTTTCTGAGCGGGAAGCCTGCGGAAATAATTGCATCATAGAAATCCTTCGGGTCACCCATACCGAGCGTTTTGAAAGCGGAAAGAATCTCGGGCCATGCCTTTTCGTAAAGACCCGAGGTAACAAGTCCGATCTTCACACCCATATCCTTGAGCTCGTAAAGGAAATCCTTAACGCCCTCCGTCGGAGTAAATGCGCCGTCCTTGCCTCTGCCTGCCATGATCTCTTCCATCTCTCTGTGCGTATGCTCAAAGTAAAAATCACGAGCCTTGTCGAGCGATGCGCCGGGACAGTATTTATCAATACAATACTGAAGATGCTCGGAAACCGAGTGACCCGAAACGAACGGGAGGTCGGCTTCTTCAAGCTCAAACTTCGGGTTGCCTAGGAGGCTTGCGATACTCATCTGAATGATCCAGATCCAGAACTCCTCACTGCGAACCGTTGTGCCGTCGAGATCCATAAGAACAGCCTTAACGGGCTTCTCAAGAGTAACAGGCGCAACGGGATAATATACGGGGTATGCGATTGCCGATTTTACACAGGCAAGAGTGTGTGAGCCGAAAGAGACAAACTCAACCTTGCTGTCACCCGTTGAAACTATATCGACAACTCCGTTCTTGCCGACTGAAAATTTTCCGTCCTCGGTAGCGTCCAAAACGTGAAAGCCGCTGTCTGCACCGATGTCTCCCAAATCGGGAATATGAATTGTTTTGTTCAAAAGCATATGATACTTCCTTTTCTTTTGCGTAACCGCTGATTAATTCGCAGCACAATTTTTCTGCGGTGGATTCGTCGATAATTGCACTCCGAATTAGTCAGTGGCTACCGATAAAATCTAAATCAATTTATACTATCAAAATCAATTAAAAAAGTCAATAAGAAAAGGACGGATTATTTGCAGACATAATCTTTTTATGCAAATTTTTAAAAATATATTGACAAAACGGCAAACGTGTGCTAATATAACTAAGCTGTTCTTTTCAAAGACAGCAGGTGCAATCAGCGTAATGGTTTTAACAGACCGCCTGCCGAGAATGGGAGCATACGATAACCGAGTTATTCGGGTCAATATTTGTATGTCATATCCCTGTTCACGGTGAGTGGACAGGGATTAATTTTCGTTTATACGCACCTATTTCATTGCATGAGAGGTGAAAAAAATGCCAAGTGCAAGCGTATTGGAACAGAAGAAGCAGATAGTTGCTTCCGTAGCAGACAGAATCAGCAATTCATGCGCAGGTGTAATCGTAGATTACAAGGGAATTTCCGTTGCCGATGATACAGCTCTTCGTAAGGAGCTCCGTGAAGCAGGAGTTGAGTACACAGTTGTTAAGAACTCTCCTCAAGCTCGCAATCAACGGTACGTCCCTCGAAAGCATGGGTGAGGTTCTTGACGGAACAACAGCTCTCGCAACTTCCAAGGACGACTATGTAGCCGCAGCCCGTATCCTCAACAAGTATGCAGAGGATCACGAGAACTTCAAGCTTAAAGCAGGTTACCTCGACGGTGAGGTAATGACGATGGAGAAGCTCAAGGACCTTGCAAACCTTCCCTCGAGAGAAACATTGCTCTCTATGGTTGCAAATGTATTCAGCGCACCTATCGCAGGCTTTGCTCGTGCTGTTCAGGCTATCGCCGATAAGGCAGAGGCTCCCGCTGAGGCTTAATTGTCAGCGAATCTAAATTTAAAAATTACTAAAATTTATGGAGGTACATTACCATGGCATCAGAGAAAATTAATGCTATCGTTGAAGAGTTGAAGACTCTTTCAGTTCTTGAGCTTTCAGAGCTCGTACACGCAGTAGAGGATGAGTTCGGCGTATCAGCTGCAGCAGCAGTTGTAGCAGGTCCGGCAGCAGCAGGCCCGGCAGTCGAGGAGAAGACAGAGTTTGACGTTGTTCTTAAGAGCGCAGGCGCACAGAAGATCAAGGTTGTTAAGGCTGTTAAGGATATCACAGGTCTTGGACTTGCAGAGGCTAAGGCTCTTGTTGACGGCGCACCGAAGACCATCAAGGAAGCTGTTTCTAAGGACGAGGCTGAGGAACTCAAGGCTAAGCTCGAGGAAGTCGGCGCAGAGATCGAAGTTAAATAAGTTTAACTTAATAATTGAGCTCTCAGGTAATCTTCCTGAGAGCTTTTTTGTATTACAAACGCAAATACAGGCATAAAAAATTCCACCCGATTACGAGTGGAATTTTACTATTCTGTTTTGAACTATTTTATGCTTCCTTGCTGTTCTTCTTTGAAAGAACCACGTTCGTGATGATACCGAGGATAAGTGCGCAGGCGATAGATGTAAGAGTGACCTTACCGAAGTTTATTGTAAGTCCGCCGATGCCGCAGATGAGGATAACCGCTACGACGAAGAGGTTCTTGTTGTCGTCAAGGTCAACCTGCTGGATCATCTTAAGTCCGCTGACTGCGATGAAGCCGTAGAGCGTGATGCAAACGCCGCCCATTACGCAGTTCGGAATACTTGCAAGGAAGGTTACGAACGGTCCGAAGAAGGAGATAACCATACACATAATCGCTGTTGTGAGAATTGTTACAACAGAAGCGTTTCCTGTGATAGCTACGCAGCCGACCGACTCGCCGTATGTTGTGTTCGGGCAGCCGCCGAAGATTGCACCGAACATTGAACCGACGCCGTCACCGAGGAGAGTTCTGTGGAGACCGGGCTCCTCAAGAAGATCCTGCTCAATGATTGAAGAAAGGTTCTTATGGTCAGCGATATGCTCTGCGAATACTACGAATGCAACGGGAACATAAGCAACGGCAACAGTTGCAAGATACTGACCGTCGATTTCCTTAGCGCCCTTTGCAGCCTCAAGGAATGTGAAATCGGGAACTGCGAAGATCTTAAGGTCATGGAAAACAGTGAAGTCGATAACCTGAAGTGCAGTGTTGTCTGTCTTGATACCGATTACGGTGAAGATTGCAGCGGCAACATAGCCTGCAAGAATACCGATAATGAACGGAATGAGCTTTGTCATCTTCTTGCCGTAAACAGAGCAGATGATAACCGTAAAGAGAGTTACAAGTCCGCAGATAAGCGCAACATAGGGGCTTGCGGTTGATACGGAGGAAACAACGTCTACGATCTTGCCGTTTTCAACTGTCTGAGTGGTAACCTCGGTCATAACCTTACCGAGTGTGAGGTCGCCGACTGCGTTGCCTGCAAGAGACAATCCGATGATTGAAACCGTCGGTCCGATAACAACGGCAGGCATAAGCTTGTTGATCCATTTAACACCTGCAACCTTTACCGCGATTGCAATAACAACATAAACAAGTCCTGCGAAAAGAGCACCGATGATGAGTCCGAAATGTCCTGCCGCCTCGGAGATTGCACCCGCAAACGCTGCAAGCATTGAGCCGATGAAAGCGAACGACGAGCCGAGGAATACGGGGCTCTTAAACTTTGTGAAGAGAAGATAAACGATTGTGCCGACGCCTGCTCCGAAAAGAGCTGCCGACTGCGACATTCCGTTACCGATGATTGTCGGAACCGCGATTGTTGCCGCAAGAATTGCAAGAACCTGCTGGAAACCGAAAACGATCAACTGACCGAACTTCGGTTTGTCTTTGACTTTGTAAATAAGTTGCATTTGATGTACCTCCGTTATTTTGCTTTATTTCAAACACATTCGTGTTTAAATACTCAATCTGTGAGCAAATCTACGCCTGTTTCTCCGTCAATACACTCGACCTTGACCGATACAGTCTCATTTCTCGAGGTCGGAATGCTTTTACCGATGTAGTCTGCCTTGAACGGCAGTTCCCGGTGTCCTCTGTCGATAAGCACGGCAAGCTGAATCTGTGACGGTCTGCCCATTGTAAAAATTGCTTCGATTGCCGCTCTGACTGTTCTGCCTGTGTAAATTACATCATCAACAAGAATTATCTTTTTGTCCGTGACCTCAAACTGATTATTTTCGGCGTTATAAACCGGAGCTTCGCTCTCCTTTGTCAGGTCGTCACGGTAAAAATGGATATCCAAGGTTTGGAACGGAACGTCAACGCCCTCGATCTTCATAATGTTGTCGTGAATCATCTGACCGAGGTATATTCCTCTGCGCTTGATACCGACAAGTACAATGTTTTCCGTTCCCTTGTTTTTCTCGATTATTTCGTGTGAGATTCTCGTTACGGCTCTTCCGAGAGCCGCCTTGTCCATAATCTTCTTGTTCATAACAGAACCTCCGAAAAAAGAAAATGTCCTGTCGCACAGTGCGACAAGACACAAAATTACATAAGGATATATACAGACCCTGCTCTGCTTTATGTAAAATCTTGTCGGCATCACTGTACCGCTCTTAAAGAGTTCGGTCTATTCTATAACGAAAACAGGCGTTTGTCAATCAATTATTCAAAAAAAGTTCACATTTTACGGTTTACACAAAAAAACAAGCCTTGAAAAGATTATTCAAGGCCATTTTGTATAGGTACCGGATTCTCTTCGTCTTTGATGAGCGAAACGGTTTTTCTTGTGTCCAGTCGATCGTAATATTTTTTGAATCGCACGGCGACGCGAACCTTTTTTCCACAGTTCGGGCACTCATAAACCGATCTGAAATACTGATTTGAGTAGCGCCACCTCTTTATAATTTTTCCTCTCACGCCGCAGTCCTCGCAGGTGTAGTTAAGCAAGCCTCTGTCAACAAGCGGACTGTTGATATTGGAAATTGCGTAGGGCTTGAAGAATAACCTTTCGTAAAAGGCGTTGTCGCAGCGCTGAATGTATTCGGCAAAATCATCGGTATATACTCTTCGGAAGCATTCAGCAGTCAGCAGGCTGTCGTCCAAAGCTCTGTGATGAGAGAAACTGTCGGGATCCATTCCGACCTCCTCCGCCGCATTGAAAAGACCGAGCTGCTTTTCCGTCGGGATTTCCTTCTTAAGCTGAAAATAGCGCTGAACATCGGTGTAGTTGCTAAGGAATGGGACGGTCTTACGTCCTGTAAGCATATGAAAATTCTCTATTATGACACGAATGTCGCTGTTGCCCCATGTGAGAATAACATTTTCTCTGCCGCCGATCCACTCTTCAAATTTTTGCATAACGGTTTCAAAGGGTTCGCCGCTGCGCATATCATCATTGGTAATATGAGTCAGCTTTTTTATATTGCTGCGAATTTTCTTGCCGATCCTTGATTTAACGAAGCATGAAAACTCGCTTATCTCTTCAAGCTCCTCGTTGAGCATAACGGCGCCGACCTCAATGATCTCGTTCATAAAACTTTTCGTCTTGTGAACGTATGCGTTATTCCATTCAAGATCCATTATAATGTAATACATTATTTCTCCTTTCGTATTCCCTTGAGGCACGATTGCCAAATAAGAGTATAACCTATAACTAACCATATTTCAAGGGAAAAGAGAAAATGATTTAACTTCTTTTTATAAAACACTTTACAAAAGGGGGAAAGTATGATAAAATATCTCTGCTTTGAGGGTGTAGCTCAGTTGGTTAGAGTACTTGCTTGACATGCAAGGGGTCGATGGTTCAAATCCATTCATCCTCACCAGAGTAAAGTCCTGTTCTTCGGAACGGGACTTTT
>USJJ01000053.1 GCA_900554995.1 uncultured Ruminococcus sp.
TGGGGGTCAGCGAGAACGACATAGAAAAGCTCCGTGTTCACGATTGGGCGATTTTTAATTCAGACAGACGGTATTATCAGCGAGTGCAGGAAACAGGTACATATCTTGACGAGCTTGCTGAAGATACTACACAGCCCGAAGTCAAAACGGTTGAGGATTTTCTGGACAGTATCGAAAATCAGCACCTCTATCAAGTTTTGATTAAGGTGGACAGGCTTACATTGCAGATTGCTTTGATGAAGATACAAGGATATTCAACCCGTGAAATTGCGGTGTATCTGGATATTACTGAAAAAGCTGTTTACAGAAGAATGGATAGGCTCAAAGAAAAATTAAAAAAGTTTTTTGAGTAGAGGGGAAAATTGAATATTCCCACGGGCTACAGGGTGAGAGGACAAAAAACCTCTTACCCTGTTTTCCTTTGTGTGGCGAAAACGGGATAGCTCCTTGACAATCGAATACCCATTCGCCAAATACTTTCTCTTTGTGATTGTGATGAGCATAAGCGTGTGCAGCGGTACGCCACGACCTGCCAAGCGGCAGCGAGCGATTGAAAGGTGGTGAGCCTATCTTTACCGACTCAAAATATCGGGCAGCTCCCGATTTCGCCATAACCCACAAAGAGGATAATGATACTCCCGTCCAGTCACAGTCCGAGCGTGAAAAAACCGTCGCAGGCAATGAGGGCGGCTCTGTCAGAACGACAGTTGGGGTGGAACTCCCGTGGCGTCAGTTCGCTGCTGACCGTTTGGCGACTTCCCATAGCATTTCGGGGTGTCGAGGACAAATTGAAATGCTTCTATCATATCAGCCAAACGAAAGTCGGTCATAAGAACAGAGATATTGTTAAGATATTTCCGACCTTAAATACTTCCTTGCGTTTGGCTGCCTACATAGGCAGAACATACCTGCCTAAATAAAATTGGGAGGTCAAACATAATGGAAAGAAAATTCAAGCGTGGAGATATTTACTACGCAAACTTAAATCCCGTTATCGGCTCGGAGCAAGGCGGAACAAGACCTGTACTTATCATTTCAAACGATGTCGGTAATAAGCACAGTCCTACGGTCATTGTCGCACCCATCACAAGCCGAATACACACCAAAGCAAAATTGCCGACGCATACTTTAATCAATGATTTTGAAGGTTTGGATAAGAACTCAATCATTTTGCTTGAACAGGTAAGAACGATTGATAAGCAGCGACTAAGGCAGTATTTGGGAATGATACCAGACGATATAGTGGCAAGGGTTGATAAGGCTCTTGCCATTAGTGTTGCATTGGAGAAAATGAAGGCAACAGATGTGTAAAAGGGACGAGAACGATAAATTTGCACATTGGTAAAAATGCGGCTGTATTTCTATAATTTAGAGTACAGCCGCTTGTTTTATAGCGGAGGTACTCATTATGGGAAATGAAAACTATATCCAAAATCCAAAATTGCAAAATGAACAGATGAAAGATGAAAACGAAGTATTTAATTCATTTATCAATGTTATGGTGCAGATAGTTGAAAAATACGGAAAGACAGTTTTGCAAGAATTGGATTGTGCTGCGTAAGCTACGCAGCCTTACATATCACATTTCCCTATAAAATTATGGAGGTGGTACGATGAACAGAGAAGGAAAGAAATGTGTCCTGTATCCGAGAGTAAGTACCGAAATGCAGGTAGACGGATATAGCCTTGAAGGACAAAAAAACGGATTAAAACGATTTGCTGACCGAGAAGAAATGGAAATTGTCGGTATCTATGAGGATGCAGGTAAATCAGGAAAATCTATTGAAGGACGACCTGCATTTAAGAAAATGCTTTCCGATATAAAAAACGGATTGGAGATAGACTATATTCTGGTTTATAAACTTTCCCGTTTCGGAAGAAATGCAGCGGATATTCTAAATTCATTAGAGTTTGTACAATCTTATGGAATAAATCTTATTTGTATTGAAGAAGGAATTGACTCGTCACAGACAAGTGGAAAACTTTTAATCTCTGTTTTGTCTGCGGTTGCAGAAATAGAAAGAGAAAATATCATTGAACAGACAATGAATGGACGGAGAGAAAAAGCACGACAAGGTGGGTGGAATGGTGGATTTGCACCATACGGATATTATCTGAAAGACAATCAGCTCTTGATAGAAGAAACGGAAGCTGAAGCAATCAGAATTATATTTGATAAATTTGCTAATTCTGATATAGGACTTGGCGGAGTAGCAAAATATCTTAATCTTCAAGGTATAAAGAAGATACCTCGTCAGAACGGCACATTGGAAACTTGGAGCAGTCATTTTATACGGTTGATATTAGACAATCCTGTTTATTGTGGAAAGATTGCTTATGGCAGAAGAACACGAGAAAAGGTAAAAGGTACAAAAAATGAATATAAGCAGGTTCATGCAGAGGATTACATTCTGGAAGATGGACAACATGAAGGAATTATCAGCGAGGAATTGTGGCAAAAGGTTCACGCAAAGCGTATGGCAACAGGAATTAAACAGCCATCCAAAATCGGTAAGGATAGGTCACACCTTTTGACGGGGATATTAAAGTGTCCCCTTTGTGGAAGTTCAATGTATACGAACAAACACGCTTGGACAAATAAAGATGGCACATACAAAGAGGTTTACTATTATATTTGCGGCAGAAATAAGCAGGAACGAGGACATCATTGTGACTATAAGGCATCTCTGAGAAAAACAGATATTGAGCCACTTGTAATTGAAGCTGTTAAGGAATTGGTAAGCGATAAGTATTTTGCAAAAGAGATTGAAAAGCGTATTGGCGTACAGACCGATACAACAGCTATTGATAAGGAACTTGCCAATTACGAGAGTAAACTGAAAGAAGTTGATTTGAACAAAGCACGTCTGGAGAGAGAAATTGATAATCTGCCTGTTGATACCCGCTTCAGAGAAAGAAAAATTCACGATATGACTTTAAGACTTGATGCCTTGTATGATACGATTGTAGAGTTGGAAGAACGGATTGAAGATGCAAAGCTGAGAAAAAGTTCTATCGAAATGGAAACAATCACTCTGGACAATATTTACAAGCTTATGCTGAATTTCGGAAAGCTCTATGATATAATAAGTGACGAGGAAAAGAAAAGCCTTATTACTTATCTCATAAAAGAAATTCAGATATATCCAAACGGGGAGTCAGAGCAGCCTTTGAAGTCGATAGAGTTTAATTTCCCAATATATCGGGATGGTCAAGAGGTAAGGCGGCTTTTGTGGGAAAAAGGTAATACCGTTGAGACTGTTGCGTTATTGGTCAGGAACAAGTGATACAACAAGGTAAATTTATCCATATCATAAGAACAAGGTGCGAATGTGCGTCGCACCTTTAATTTTTAATTTAAAATGGCAAAAAACATCTATCTTTTCTTGAAACCTTATGTTATAATCATTTTGTAGATAAAGCATTTTGATTCTACGAGAAACCTTCAGGAGCATAATGAATAAAATTTGTAAAATTGAAAGGAGATTAAACTATGGGCCTTATTAAAGCAGGAGCAGGAGCACTCGGCGGAACACTTGCGGATCAGTGGAAAGAATTTTTCTATTGCGAGGCACTTCCGAACGACATAATGATGAGAAAGGGTGAAAAGCGCACAAGCGGCCGCTCGTCCAACACAAAGGGAAGCGACAACATCATTTCAAACGGTTCGGGCATTGCAGTTGCCGACGGTCAGTGTATGATAATCGTTGAACAGGGCAAGATTGTTGAAGTCTGCGCCGAACCCGGTGAATTTACATATGACACATCAACAGAGCCGAGCATTTTCTCGGGCAAGCTCGGCGACAGCATTAAAGAGACGTTCAAGACTATTGGAAAGCGTTTCACCTTCGGCGGAGACACTGCCAAGGATCAGCGAGTTTACTACTTCAACACCAAGGAGCTTATCGACAACAAATTCGGAACGCCGAATCCGATTCCGTTCCGTGTTGTTGACTCAAAGATCGGTCTGGATATAGATGTTTCCGTACGCTGCTCGGGCGTATATTCATATAAAATTGCAGATCCCCTGCTCTTCTATACCAACGTTTGCGGTAATGTCGAGCAGGAATACAGCCGAGACGAGCTCGACGGACAGCTCAAAACGGAATTCATCAGCGCATTACAGCCGGCTTTCGGAAAGCTCTCCGATATGGAGCTTCGTCCGAACCAGATCGTTTCACACAACACCGACCTTGAAAATGCGATGAATACGGCGCTTTCGGCAAAATGGGGTGAGCTGCGTGGCCTTAAGGTTGTAAGCATTGCCCTCGGTTCGGTAACTCTTCCCGACGATGACGCCGAGATGATCAAGCAGGCGCAGCGCACCGCAATTATGAAAGATCCGACGATGGCAGCGGCAACGCTCGTCGGCGCACAGGCGGACGCAATGAAAGCGGCGGCATCAAACGAGGCCGGTGCAATGACAGGCTTTATGGGAATGGGAATGGCAATGAATGCAGGCGGCGGAATGAATGCACAAAATCTTTTCGCAATGGGTCAGCAGCAGGCTGCTCAGCCTCAGTCGGCCACTACACCGACCGCCGACAGCTGGAAATGCTCGTGCGGAGCGACGGCAAGCGGTAAGTTCTGCCCTGAATGCGGTTCCAAGAAGCCCGAACCCGTACAGGCTGACGCTTGGAAATGCTCATGCGGAGCGACGGCAACAGGAAAATTCTGCCCCGAATGCGGCTCACCGAAACCTGCGGTTGACGGCTGGACCTGTGCGTGCGGCACAGTCAACAAGGGCAAGTTCTGCTCAAACTGCGGAGCCAAGAAGCCCGAGGGCGCACCGCTCTACCGCTGTGACAAGTGCGGATGGGAGCCCGAGGATCCTCATCATCCGCCGAAGTTCTGCCCAGAGTGCGGAGATCCGTTTGACAGCAATGATGTAAAAGGCTAACCGAAAATTAATATCGGGAGGATAAAATTTTGAGCGTATTACAGGAATATAAATGTCCTTGCTGCGGCGGAGCCATTGAGTTCGACAGCAAAAGTCAGAAAATGAAGTGTCCGTACTGCGACACCGAATTTGATGTTGAAACCCTCAAAGGCTATGACGCCGCTTTGAAAAATGATGCAGAGGACAATATGGAATGGGAAACCTCCGCAGGCTCCGAGTGGGAAAGCGGAGAAACGGACGGACTCAAAACCTATGTCTGCAAATCCTGCGGCGGAGAGATCGTAGGTGACGAGACAACGGGCGCAACCTCGTGCCCGTTCTGCGGTAACCCCGTTGTTATGATGGGGCAATTTTCGGGAGCACTCAAACCCGATATAATTGTCCCGTTTAAGCTGGATAAAAAAGCCGCAAAAGAGGGACTTCAGAAGCATCTTTCGGGAAAAAGACTGTTACCTAAAATATTTAAAAACCAGAATCATATTGACGAGATCAAAGGAATTTATGTTCCGTTCTGGCTTTTTGACGCCGATGCGGACGCAAGGGTTCGCTACCGTGCAACTTCCGTAAGAATGTGGGAAGACGACGAATATAACTATACCGAAACAAGCTACTTTGACGTTCACAGGTCAGGAAGCGTAGGCTTTGAAAACGTACCTGTTGACGGTTCCTCAAAGATGCCCGACGATCTTATGGAGTCAATCGAGCCGTTCAACATCAATGATGCAGTTGATTTTCAGACTGCATATCTCGCAGGCTATCTTGCCGACAAATACGACGTAACGGCTGACGAGAGCATTGACAGAGCGAACGAGAGAATCAAGCGTTCAACCGAGGAGACCTTTGCCTCAACCGTAACGGGCTACAATACTGTTACGACGGAAAATTCAAGCATAAATCTTCTAAACGGCAAGGCAAAATATGCCCTCTAACCTGTATGGATTCTCAACACGACTTGGAAAGATAAGAAATTTACCTTTGCGATGAACGGACAGACAGGCAAATTTGTGGGCGATCTCCCAGTCGACAAAGCGGCGGCGGCAAAATGGTTTGCGGGAATTGCGGTCGGTGCAGGCGTATTGACATATGTTATACCGATTATCCTGCGGCTGTTGGGAATAATGTGAGGAGGATGAGCTATGAATAAGAAAATAATATCAATTCTGTTCGCATTTATTCTCTGCCTTTGTATGGCTGTACCTGCATTCGCCGTTGAAAACAGCACGGGTGTGTCAACCGATGTCGGTTTTGCGAATGAATACAGCCGTGTACTTGATTATGCAGGTGTTATTCCGCAGGAAGAGGAAGACAAACTGGTTGAACAATTTGATGAAATCGCAAACAGACAAAAGGTCGATATAGTAATCTGTTTTACAAACGGTCTTGACGGAATGAAGACCTCACAATATGCAGAAAATCTTTATGAAAAGAACAATTACGGCTACGGCGAGAATAAGGACGGCATTATACTCGTTGTCAGCTTTGAAAACCGTGACTGGTACATCGCAACAAGAGGCTATGCAATTCAGGCGTTCACCGACTCAGGTATTCAGTACATAGGAAATCAGATTAAAGATGATCTGTCAAATAAAAATTACTATGCTGCGGCTGAGTATTATGCTCAGATTTGCGATGAATTTATTACCAAAGCCAAAAACGGCAACGCTTACGATGAGAACTTAGGTGCTGTGGACAACACAAGCACAGGTTCTGTAACGCCTCCCCCGGTGTGGATTCTCATTTCGATAGGCGCCGGACTTCTTGTTGCGCTGATTGCGGTCGGTTCTATGAAGAGAAAGCTCAAAACCGTCAGACGACAGGCGGCGGCAAGCAATTATCTCAAGAACGGCAGTCTCAACATCACCGAGAGCAACGACATTTTCCTTTACAGCAATGTAAGCAGAACCGCAAAGCCGAAGAATAATGACAACGACGGCGGCAGTTCCACTCATACATCGGATTCCGGCAACACCTACGGCGGTGGTGGCGGAAAGTTCTGATAAGACCGCAAAATGGCAGAAAAGAACCTCGCAGAAACGGCAACGGCACTGCGAGGTTCTTATTAAACAAGAAAAAAGATTGTGATTTTTTTCAATTTTCTCTTGATTTAATTTCACGATAGTATATAATTATTATAAGACTATTTGGAGGTTTAATATGGAAGAGAATAAACAGGGGAAGTTTGATAAGATTGATGAGCTTCTCAAAGATACCTCGGCAGAGAACAGAATAAAATTCAATTCTGCAAACAGCGGCGCAGAAAAAATAATTGCAGAAGATTCAGACATAAAGACTCTTTTTGATAAACCCGTTCAGGAGGAAGTGCAGGAAACCGATGCTCCGATCCGCGACGTTGACGTTCAGCCCGTCGCCGAAGAGGACGAGGATTCAGGCAGTGATCCGGTTTGTATCATTGACGAGACTTCCACAACCGTAGAGCTTACGGCAGATACCGGGGCATATCAGAGCTTTTCCGATTCGGCTCCCGTGCGCAAAAAAAAGGCTCCGAAAGAAAAGATTAAATTCAATGCGCTTCAAATCGTTCTGATGTGCGTTGTCGGAGTTATTCTTCTTTGGTGCGTTATCTTCACGACGGATCATACACTCGCCGCAAACGGCAGAGCTCCCATTTTTAGCTGGGAAA
>USJJ01000054.1 GCA_900554995.1 uncultured Ruminococcus sp.
GCTCATAAGAGCACGGGTCGAACCTGTTCCGATTGCTGTGAATGAGCCCTGCCATACGCAGCGGGGATCAGTCGAGGTGTAATGTGAGTGACCCGAGAAATCAATGACCTGCGGATACTTTGTAAGAACCGCTCTTATATCAACATCGCTCCAGTTGATGCTGCCGTAAACCGTAGCTGTCGGATGAGGATGCTGATAAACGAAAATCGGCTTGTCGGGAGGGTCTTTTGACGCCTCTTTAAGCTGAGCGTCAAGCCATTCGGTCTTTCCCTTGAATGTCTTGCCGTTGTCGTCATAGGAAACGCCGATGAAATGATAACCGTTGATAACAACGTGAGTGTCGACGTTCTCGTTGATGAGTGCCTTGTATCTTTCATATGCGATTGTTGCATCGTAGTTACGGTAAGCGATAAATTCGTGGTTGCCGAGGCAGGTCAAAAGCTGAGTTTCCGGCTTGATATTTTTATTTACAAGCTCGTTGAAGCGAATATATTCCTCGTCAAGACCCGAGTTTGCAAAGTCACCGGCGACGATTACGGCATCAACCTTTTTGTAGCTGCTCTTTGCAGCATACTTGTATGAGTCTGTGAAAACAGCCTGGAATTTTGTTTCTCTGTTCTGGTCGTTTGTGCAGTCAAGATGAACGTCACTGCAAACAACAAAACGAAGAACGGGTGTGAAATCTTCGGGTGTTTTCGGAAGCTCCTGCTTGATTCCGCCGAGAAGCGACGAAAGACTGAACAGAGCCGTGAAAACGACGGTCAGAAATCCGCTGAGGAGCTGACCGATGCAGTTCATAAAAGAAAACACTTTTTTACACTCCTTAATCAATTTTAAAACATTTATTATATCCCTCGACCCACGACTGAACTCGCTTGCGGTCGTATCGAACGGGCATAGCTTTTGTTATTGCCATAACGGCGGCAATTCTCGTGTTCATTCCGAGAACCTTTTTTGAAAGCACAAAGTCGCTCATTACGCCCTTTACCTTGAGTTTGAGTGAGTTGAAGTTCATGAGCTTTTCGATAAAGCACATGATGCTGTTGGTGTCTGCGCCGATAGTCATATCATCGGAATTGAGAATATCGTTATCAAAGAAATAGTCAAGATCCTTTGGAGAGAAACGTGCAACCATCAGCTTGATGATCGCAATCGGAGCAAGTCCCGAACCGAGCTTTTTATAAAAATCACGCTGGTATTTCCACAATGTGTCGGCGCTGAAAAGCTCGTCGGTATCGGCAATCACAGCGTCGGCAAGAAGCCTTGCCGCCTTGAGACTGTTTGCAATTCCCGAGCCGATAATCGGAACAGTCATAAATGCGCTGTCACCGATCGCAGCATAGCCGTCGGCAACCAAAAGACCAAGTGGCTGGCGAACGGGGATCGTGACATGCTGTCCGCCTCTGAGGCGTTCGGTTCCGAGATCGTCGTTAAGATCACGGAGTTTTTCGAGGGTCTCCTCAACCTCTTTGTCGGTCAGCGGAGTAAATCTGCCGATCAGGACATCCGTATATTCCTCATCATCGGCAACCCAGCAAATCTGCTGCTTGTTGTCAAATAGAAGATAAACCCTGTACTTGTCGTTCTCAACCGTAGCTGTTTTGTTATAAAAAGCACGGTAAACATAGAATGTATCGTATTTATCCGGCTCTTTCTGGATTCCGAGAGCGTCGGGAAGATTTTTACGGATAGGGGAGCTTATGCCTGCCGAGTCAATGACAAGGTCTGCGTAAATCGTCTCGTCCTTTGTTTTTATTCCCGCCACTCTGCCGCCGAGCATTACGGGAGAAAGAATTTCGGTTTCATAAATAAACTTGACTCCGCATTTCTCGGCGTAAGCGATGATGTGGTCGTAAATATCCTTGCGCTCCATCTGGATCTCAAGCTGATCCTCGGGAACGTGTTGCTTTATCTTTTTCTTTCGTGACGGGCTGAAGAAAGTCATATCGTTTTTCAGGCGGTATTTATCCTCGGACGGCATTTCCATTCCGCAAACCAAAAGCCCCTTGCGATCAAAAATATCCGTCCAGTCATAGCCCATATTCTCACGCTTATTTTTCTCGTAAACCGTGACATCAAAGCCTTGCTCGGCAAGGATGGCTGCTGCTGCGATTCCGCCGTGACCTCCTCCGGCAACAATAATCTTTTTCCCCATTTCATTCACTCCCTATTCGCAGTCCTCAATAAGACCGTAATATCTTGCAAACCAGTAAGGATGAGTAAAGTTTATGCAGGTTTTCAGTACAAGGCCCTTGTCGTTACCTGTTCCCGGGAACATCGTGTAAGCTGTCGGTTCGTCGGACTTTTTAAATATCTCCTGAGCAACGTCCTCTGCTCCGCTGTCAACGGTGAAGCGATTGCTGTCACTGCTTGTTATTCTTCTCTCGTGAGCCGGAAGCGGTTCAAAGAGCTGAGGCGGCATACCGATATCCACCGGAGCCATATCCCATTTCAGATCCTTGCGATAGCTGTTGTAAAGTTGCCACATAACTTGATCTGTCGGCATATCCATAAGTTCATCAATGCAATCGTCGGCATTGTACCACTCGCCCGTGACTGCGCCGTAAACGAAGTTGAAAAATGCATTCCTTTCAACCTTTTCGTCCTCCCAGTGATGTGTCAGTCCCATTGCGAAGATTGAACGGAGATTCGGATCGTCCGTATATTTCATCAGGAGTGAAATCATCAGGAAGTCGTGGCTGTCATCAATGTGAAGAAGATGCCCGTCGGGAATCTTATACTGCATAAGATTCATTGCAAAGTGCTTTTTGCCGGCAAGCTCAACGAAGAGCTTTTCGTATTTTTCATCACCTGTGATATGATATCCGATCTTCAGAAATGTGAGCATCTGAAGCGAGTTAGTTCCCTTTTCATAGATCCACTTGTGATCGTTATTGAGCAAATCGGGATCCCAGTTTGCCCATGTGGTCGGCAGTCCGTCGGTGTCGACAAGATGGAAATTGTGGTCGATTATATGGTCGAGTATCTTTCTTACCGTGTCGGCAATGAGCTTCTTTTCCTCATCGTCGGCAACGAGGTCGAAATAGTTCGCATAGCAGTAAAAGTGACCGACAACCTCGTCCGAGGAGGTTTCGCCGAGCCATTCGCACTCTCTGCCCTCAGCGTCCTTTGTGACGTGCCATTCGTGGCGTGCACCTGTGCCGTAGTCAACTGCGTCGGCATATCTTATCGCACGGGCAAAAAATCCATCAATGCCCGTTATTTCGGTCAGGCGGATCATCGCAAGAAGGCTTCTGTGAGCGTCCTTGCGAACCTCGGGATCCTTTGTGCAGGCATATTCAAAGCAAAGCGCCGCAACATAAAGTCCTGTCCAAAGTCCCTCATTGTCGGATGCGAGGATATGACCCTCGTCCGTTGAGAGAACTCCCTCGTGCTCAAGATCACGGTCAATAACGTAGCCGTATCGAACGTTATATTTTTCCGTTTGGGCACGGAGTATGGCTGCCTTTTCTCTAAGAGACATCATCTTAGTCTCAAAGAGGCTGATACCCTTGTCTGTCGAAACGCAGACGGAACCGTCGGGAGAAATCGCAACGCCCGTTGCATTCGGACTCGGAAGCCAGCGCTTGTAGCCGTAGTAGGAAAGTCTGCCGTTGTGCTGATGAATAAGACCTGTTGTTGTAGAAAAATATTTATCTCCGTTCTCAGCGATCGCCATACCCGTAATATGAGCCTCGGGCAGACCGTCGATTTTTGAGTGATCAAGCCAATAGCTGTTGTCATCGTACACGCAAAGGCCCTTGTCTGTGCCGACCCAGATGCTGCCGACGGGATCTATGTAAAGACAGGTAATCGTGTTGCTGAGAATACCCGTTACTCCCTCCATAAGCTCCGACCAGTGCCAGCGCTTACCGACGAGTGCATGAAGTCCGCCGTCCTCTGTTCCGACATAAACCTTATTGTTCTTATAAACGGCAAGACAGCTTCCCTTTCCGGGAACGCCTATCTCAATATCATAGCCGTTTTCACCGAGCTTGTAGAGAACGCTCTCGGTAAGAATCCACGTTGCACCGTCAAGGTCAACCTTGACGTCAACGAGCTTGGAACTGAATTTTTTCTCAGATACTTTCTTCTTGCCGTCAAATTCAAGCATTGAATTGCCTACGCCGACAAACATATGATTTTTTTCATTGAAATAAACCATTGAAATTGACGGATCCTTTGCGCCGATCGCAACGGGAGAGAATTTCTCACCGTCAAAACGTGCGAGACCCTTATCCGTGCCGACGAAAAGCACGCCGTTATTGTCGAAACGCATCGCCGTAACGTTATCGGATTTCAGCCCGTCCGCCGTTGTAAAAACCCTGCGCGTAAGCTGAGGGAATTTATTTGTTTTTATAACCGTTCTGTATTGCTTCATTTAAACACTCCTATTTTTATAAATTCTCTTTAACTTCAAGATTTAAAATATCGGGTCTTGAATAGTGGCCGCATGCGTCATGCTCCATTCTGCTTGCCGGAACAGCCTGCATATCAAGCTCGGCGTAAATAATTTCTTCCTTATCCCACACCGGTTCGGTCACTTCATGACCGTAGGGATCGATAATACAGCTTCCGCCTCGGCACACGTTGTCGGGCAAGGCGGCAATTTCATCATTCGCACTAACAGTTTCGGGATAGTCGCTTCTTTTGAAGAACATGTCGCAGTTAATGAAATAACAATGACCCTCTATTGCAATATGGCGAATCGTGTTCTGCCATTCGGGATTGTCGTTTGTGTTTGGCGAGATATAAAGAGTGATTCCTTTTTGATAAAGAGCAACTCTTGCAAGCGGCATGTAGCTTTCCCAGCAGATCATGCTGCCCATTGCGCCCCACGGGGTTTCCATGACAGGGAAAAAGTCCTTGTCGGCATCGCCCCAAACAAATCTTTCGCTTCCCGTCGGTTTGAGTTTGCGGTGATTGACCGTTTCGCCGTCGGGTGAAATGAACATATTTGAATTGTAAAGCGTTGCGTTGAGCGCATCACGCTCGGAATAGCCGATACTTATGTAAACTTTGTGCTTAATTGCACGTTCGGCGATTTTTTTCATTTCCTCACCGTCGGCAAGTAAGGAATTGTCATAATACTTTTTCCAATCCTTGCGTCCGTTTTCCGAACGGCTGCCAATTTTAAAGCCATATGTCATTCCATAGGGATATCCGGGAATAAAAAGCTCGGGGAAAACGATGAGCTCGGCTCCGTTTGCGGCACATTCGTCAATGAGTCCGAGAGTCTTAGCCAAGCCCTTTTCCTTATCGAATATGACAGGAGTTGCCTGAATTACGGCAATTTTGCAAGGGTTCTCTAAATTTCTCATGATATGCTCCTTTATCGGTTAATTTAATCGTTAATATAATCCTCAACGTTGAAGTCATCATCCATGCCGAAACTGTCCTTTTCGCCCTCGACCTCGGGAATCTGAGCGATAACCTCAACCTTTCGTCCCTGCGACCAAAGCGACGGCGTTATTCTTATTGTATATCCGCATCCGCCGGGGGTCAGCCACTCATGCATCGGAGCCTGCGGCAGTCCGAACAGTGTCAGAAGAGCCATAATAACTCCTCCGTGGGTGACAATCGCCGTGTGCGTAACGCCCGTTTCGATCAATCCGTCAACGATTTTTATAAATGCGTTTGCGATTCGGTTTGCAAACTCGTCGTTGCTCTCGCCGAACGGCGGTTCAACTCCCTTTTTGCCAGCCAGCCAGTCGGGAAAAACAGGGTGATCCTGCAATTCTTCCGCCGTTTTACCCTCAAATTCGCCGAAGTTATATTCAATCAGTCCGTTTATAACGATTGGTTCGCAATTCGGATAGATAATTTTCGCCGTTTGAGTACAGCGTGACAGCGGGCTTGCAAAAACCGCTTCAACAGAGGGATATTTGTAGTCCTTTTTCATCTGCTCAATCTGAGCGATTCCCTCGTCGCTGAGCGGCTCGTCAATGTGACCGACATATTTTCCGCTGACGTTGCCCTCGGTCAGTCCGTTGCGAATGAGTTGAATGTAATATGATTTCATATAATATGTATTCCTTTACAACTGCCCCGACGAAGTTCGCCGGGACAGCTTGATTTTTATTCAGCCTTTTAATGTTTCCTTATAAAGTCGGATGTAAGCATTCGCCGAGCGACCCCAACTGAAGTCACAGTTGAGCGCACGGAGAACGAGGGTGCCCCAATCGCCGTTGTAGTAGAGGGTGAGCGCGCGTCTGATAGCGTCGAGCATGTCGTGAGCATTGTAGCTCTTGAACGTAAAGCCGTTGCCCTTGCCGTCGCCGCAGTCGGTGATTGAGTCTCTGAGCCCGCCTGTTTCACGGACGATCGGAATCGTGCCGTAACGAAGCGCAACCATCTGGGACAGTCCGCAGGGCTCGCTCTTTGACGGCATAAGGAACATATCCGCTCCCGCATAAATTTTCCTTGCAAGCTCGGGAACAAAGCCGATTCTCAAGCCGACCTTGTCGGGATATTTGTCGGCAATCCAGCGGAAATAGCTTTCGTATTCATAGTCGCCCGAACCGAGAACAACAAGCTGCATCTCGGATGTTGCAAGCAGTTCATCAAGAATACCTTTGACAAGATCCAGACCCTTATGGGAAACGAGTCTCGTAACCATTCCGATTACGGGAACGCCGGGTTTGACGGGAAGACCCATCTCCTTCTGAAGCTCTTCCTTGTCAATCTTTTTGCCGGAAACATCGTCGGCGGAGAAATTAGCCTTGATGCACTTGTCTGTTGCGGGATCGTAGCCCACTGTGTCGATTCCGTTGAGTATTCCACTGAGCTTGTAGCGGCGCTCATTGAGAATGGAATCAAGACCGTGCGAATACCACGGGTCGAGGATTTCATCGGCATAGGACGGGCTGACGGTCGTAACCTTGTCGGCGCACTCAATAGCGCCCTTCATAAAGTTTACGCATCCGTCGTATTCAAGCAGGGACGCCTTGTCGGCAGGGATTCCGAGAACGTCCTCAAGAAGTTCCTTGCCGTAAATTCCCTGATACTGAATGTTATGAATTGTGAAAATCGTTTTGATGTTTTCATAACCCGGTGAGTTTGCATACATTGCAGAGTAGTAAACGGGAGTAAGTGCCGTCTGCCAGTCATTGCAATGGATAATGTCGGGCTTGAAATCAATGTAGGGGATTATCTCAAGAACGGCACGTGAGAAGAATGCGAATCTCTCCGCATCGTCATAGTGACCGTAGATTGTGTCACGCTTGAAATAATACTGATTATCAAGAAGATAATATATAACGCCGTTGTACTTTGCCTCAAAAATTCCGCAGTACTGACGTCTCCAGGCAACGGGGACGGAGATGTGAGTAATGAACTTCATCTTGTCCTTGAG